>SDWK01000527.1 GCA_004195335.1 Shewanella sp. | reverse complement strand
ATTCAAGTTAAGATCTTTGCTTTCTGATAAAAATTTAAAAAGGGGCTGACCTAACGAAACGTACTAGAAAAAGAGTTAGGTGTAGTGGGTAGGAATGAGCAATTGACTCAATATATGAACAAGAACACTAACAGCCCGTAGTCTCTATGGTTAACTGGTATTCGCCACCGACAGCCGTGGCCTGTTGATACCTTACCCAACAATTCTGATTGTCGTCGGAGTAGCCTCTGGGCATAAAGTAGAGACCGATGTTGCTACCACCGGTGCGGTTACGCCAGATCCAGTCATGTTCGGCGGGATCAACGTAGCCGGCCTCGCCAAACTCACCACCCAGCAACTTTGACCAAGTCGAACTAAATTCGGCTTTGGGATAGCCATACACACTTCTTACCGTCGTATTGCCAAGATCGACATCGACTTCACTGTTTGTCTCTATTCCCTGTATCAGCACCTTGGAATGAGTCAGTAGCACTTCAGAGGCCACCGCGGCCTTCATCCCCTGCACTGTCGAGATACGCGCATCATTTTGTAAGTTAATAAACTTAGGCGCCGCAGTTACAGCCAATATGCCCAAGATTATGATAACCACTACGAGCTCTATGAGCGTAAAACCCGAATGCTTATGCATATAAACTCCTTGCTACTACTCGATAGAGTGCCGTCCTGGGCACCAACGTCATGCTAATCAAACTCTCTAGAAGGAGAACAGGCACTAAATCCAGAGCTAAAAAAAGTGCCGAGAACAAACTAAAAATAATGCTAGCTCAGCTGCGAGTTCAAGTAGAAATCACAGCCAATGCACCGTACTGCTAATTACCCGCGATCTTCATATCGCTGAGTAAAATACCGCCTGTACGTATCGATGAACGTAGATCGCGATCTTTACTCACCGCGACAATGTTTCGATACATATCTTTCAGGTTACCCGCTATGGTGATCTCTTCGACAGGATAAAGAATGACCCCGTTTTCAACATAGAAACCTGCAGCACCACGAGAATAATCGCCCGTGACCGCATTAACGCCTTGTCCCATCACCTCTGTCACAATCAGGCCAGTTCCCATCTCTTTGACTAACTCATCAAAAGTCTGTCCCGTATGCGATAGAGTCCAGTTATAAATACCGCCAGCATGACCGGTATTCTTAAGGCCTAATTTTCGGGCCGAATAGCTGGTTAACAGGTAAGTAGATAAAACACCGTTATCGATAATATGTCTGTCTTGTGTCGCAACACCTTCACAATCGTAAACCGCGCTGGCTAATGCCCCTATCAGATGAGGCTGCTCGTCGATATTGAACCAGTCGGGGAACAACTGAGTATCGATGGAATCCATTAAAAAGCTCGACTTTCTGTATAAGCTACTACCACTAATCGCACCGACCAGATGACCGATTAACCCCGTCGCGATTTCTGGTGCCAACAATACAGGTAACTCAGTAGTGGCAATTTTTCTGCTGCCTAAACGGCTCAGGGTCTTCTCAGAAGCTTTTTTCCCAACCTCTTCAGGCGATAACAGTTCAGCAAACTTTCTCGAGATCGTGTAGTCATAATCACGCTGCATGTTGCCATCGGTTTCACCAATAACGACACAACTTAAACTGTAACGGGAGCTCGTGTAGCCATGCAGGAAACCATGGCTATTGCCATAAACTTTCAGACCAGTATGTGCATTGGCACTGGCACCGTCTGAGTTAGTGATCCGACTATCGACGCTCAAGGCCGCCTCTTCAGAGCGCACAGCTAAATCCGTCAGCTCCTCGACAGAGATATCTTGAGGATGGAATAGATCCAGATCAGGAAATTTGGTCGCCATTAAATCCGCATCGGCTAACCCGTTATAGGGATCGGATGAAGTAAACTTGGCAATATCGTTAGCGGCTTTTACCGCTAGCTTAATCGCATCAGGGCTTAAGTCGGAAGTGGATGAACTTCCCTTACAGCCATCACGGAACAGGGTAATACCTAGCGCACCATCTTTATTAAACTCAACCGTTTCGACTTCCTTCAGTCGGGTAGAAACCGATAAACCTTGTTGTTTACTGATGGCAACTTCTGCAGCTGTTGTCCCCAGTTGTTTTGCATACTCAAGGGCCATAGATACGGCGTCTTTTAATGAATTTAATTCAATATCAGTGCTAGGTGTAGTCACAAATCTGCTCTTTTATTATCTGGAATAGCTTAAGCATAACAAACCCAATTCCCAATCACATTAAATAACTGCCGAGGTGTTCTTAATGCCAGGCCTTAGTGCGAGACAATAGAGCCTGTTGAAACTCATGGTTATTAGATGTGTGGGCATAACAAACGTTACGGCTGTGTCTGATAGCAAGAAAATAAGGAAGAGATAGGCGATTTTCTTCTGAAATGTTATTATTAACTCAATTTATGTAAGAGATTTCTTTAAATGAAAATAGTCGGTGACTCAGAACACTTTAAACAGCCCTTTGACCATGATGAAGATTATGTCAGTAGAGCTGATGTAAAACGTGAAATAGCGATATACCAAGAGCTTGGTGTCAAACTCGTTGCATTAAGTAAAAGCCAGATTGTAAAATTAGAC
>SDWK01000714.1 GCA_004195335.1 Shewanella sp. | reverse complement strand
CTTCTAAGCGTGTCCAGTACCTTCCCCTATGTGAATATACAGATGAGGGTGGCATCATCTCGCTGATGTCTGGTGAGGAACACAAAGTTACGGTCAATAAAAAAGTGGTGAACGCCACTCATCTAACGACAGAAATCCCCATGACTCATACACCCAACTTCAAAGTCGCAGAGGGAGTAAAGTGTGCTCCTCCCAATCATCTGTGCCGACTAGCACCAGAACACAAGCATATTACCGTACTGGGCGGCGGCAAGACAGGTATCGACAGCATCACTTGGCTACTGGCAAATGGTTACCCTGCGGACAATATCACCTGGGTGGTCCCTCGGGATTCGTGGTTTTATGATCGCAGCAATTTTCAACCGGATGAGGATTTTCTGGAACAAACATTGGAGTTCATAGCCGGGCAAACCGAAACCTTTGCCTCAGCTAAAAGCATTGAAGATATTTGTTTCGGCATGGAGTCCAGAGGTATCTGGCTGCGCCTCGACAAGAATGTGTGGCCCAGTATGTTTCATGGAGCCATTATCACCAAAATAGATCTTGAACAGATTCAACGTATCACTAATATTGTAAGGCTTGGGCGCGTTGAGGCTATTGACACGAAGAGGATGCGGCTAACTCGGGGGGAGATAAGTTGCCAACCAGATACTTTATATATTGATTGCACAGCAGCGGGTCTAGGCAACAATGTCAACAATTTCACGCCTGTATTCGAGCTTGGGCAGATTAACTTACAATGTATACGTGTGTTCCAGCCCTGTTTTAGTGCTGCTTTAATAGCCCATATAGAAGCAAGCATAGAAGACGATGAATTACGTCAGGTTATGACCCGACCAACGCCTACTACAGACACGGTAGAAGACTTTCTTACATCACAGGCACATCTCTTGATGAATCAATGCCAATGGAACGCACATGAGGAAATAACCAAATGGTTAATAGAGTGTCGTCTCGATGGTTTTTCACACCTGATAGCGAATATCAGCGCGGAGGATCATAAAAAAATGAATCAACTTAAACGTTTTGGTCAACATGCTAAGAGTGCAGTGGAGAACTTACTTCGTTTGACTGTCGTTAGCTAAACACAGGATTATCATTCATGAACAAGCAAATGCAATCAACAGAATCTAAGTTACCGGAGCCTGACATTCAAATGTTGAAGGTCAACGGATTAGATATGAAAGTTACCAGCATGGGCAACGGACCATTGGTGGTGTTATGCCATGGTTTTCCTGAATTGGCGATTTCGTGGCGTAGTCAGATTGCCGCTTTGGCAGCAGCCGGTTACCGAGCGGTTGCACCTGACATGAGAGGATATGGTGGAACTACAGCCCCTTCAGAAGTCAGCGCCTATTCTATGCTGCACCTTGTTGGTGATATGGTCGAACTGGTCAGCGCGTTAGGCGAAAAACAAGCCGTTATTATTGGTCACGATTGGGGGGCACCTGTAGCATGGAATTGTGCCTTATTAAGGCCCGACCTTTTTAAAGCTGTTGTAGGTATGAGTGTGCCATTTGTGCCTATTGGCTCTTCGGATATTCTGTCTTACCTGCGTTATGCAGGTATCGACAATTTTTATCTTCAATATTTTCAAACTCCCGGTGTGGCAGAGGCTGAACTGGAAAGAGATGTTGCGACATCAATCAGGAAAATCCACTTCAGTGCTTCAGGAGATGGACCAAAAGCAGTGACTTTTGGTATGTTGCAATCAGGTAAAGGTATTCTGGACAACACAGTTGAGCCTGAAACACTGCCAGCTTGGCTAAGCGATCAAGACATCGAACAATACGCTTTAGAATTTTCGAGAACGGGTTTTCGCGGTGGACTTAATTGGTATCGTAACATTTCCCGTTCATGGGAGTTGATGATACCTTGGCGGGGGCAGGTTATCCACCAACCTTCCCTATTTATAGCAGGGGAGTGTGATGATGTGCTTAGGTTTCCTAACACTCAAGCTAATATCGACAATTTCTCTGTAACTTTACCTAACATACGTGGCTGTCATATTATCCCAGAAGCTGGGCACTGGATCCAACGCGAACGGGCGACAGTTGTAAATAAGTTATTGATTGAATTTTTGTACAGTCTTCATGATGTAAGCTAAGCACTTGGTTGGGAAATGACAATTATAATAATTTTAAATGTGGCAGAAAACTTAGTCCGTTGTTCAGTTGAACTCTCAACTTAAATTAACATTACAGGCTAAACTTAAGTTCAGTTTTTAGCGATCAAAAGAACAAGTATTAAACGAATAGCTAACGTCAACAATGTGTGCACTTTCAAGTCATGCCAATGCAATGATGTGAATGACAGTTGTGGTGGCGCAGGAGCCAGTCACGGTGATGTTCAATCGGGTTTGGTATGCTATGACTCCTGCAAGCTCATTATAGTCTTTTAGTCCTGAATTCAGCCATACTTTACTAGTTCAGGTCATGTGCCTGCTTCATACGAATATCAAGTAAATTATGTTTTTTACAACGCTCAATGCGTGGGTCGGAAATAGAATCAAAATGTGTCAGAAAAGTTGCGCTCATCAGAATTACCTCAATGTAATATATTGAGGAT
>SDWK01000706.1 GCA_004195335.1 Shewanella sp. | reverse complement strand
ACTCCCAAGACAAGTGAGATTTACCCAAAAACAGATATGACACAAATATTGAGACACGCCTTTCAGTAAAAAACGCCCCTCTCAGAACTTTCAATATTCGAGATTTAATAACTTTTTTCCCGATGCAAGTTTGTTTTTTTCAGAAATATTTCAGATACAGTTACTATGATTACCCTACGAAGAATCAGAATCCATTGTTGGCGGAACGCAATAAAGGAACATTAAATTTTAATCGACTGACTCCAGAACGCAGTTCTAATTAAAATCAAGATCAAATTGCAACTCTCACGATAAGAGCAAAGTCGGGGCGACCTGGCGGCGCAAAGTAACGGGCCTTTTAATATTGAGGCAGCCGGACTGCCGAAGAGCGTGTCGAATTCCTGAAAAATTATCTTGGGGGTATGACACCTGTCTTCAGTTTGAAGGCGGGTGTTTTTTTTGCCTTCTACCGCTCAAGAGCAAGTGGTAACAACGAGACGATAAAGGCATACCTGCTTTTCTTTGCACCAAGGTTTAGCGCAGAATACAACACTAAATTTGATAAATAAGGTTCGCGACTAAAACACAAATCTGTAATTGCTTAAAACTTACCCAGAAAAGGAGCGGGAAAATGCGAATAGTTCAATTGATAGCCCTTGCGGTTTTGATGATGTTCACCTTGATTGTCGGTGGCTGTGGAGGTGGTGGGAGTAGCTCTTCGGTTACCCCAGAAAACGTTACCGGTCAATTTGTTGATAGTCTTGTTGTCGGCATCAATTATACTTGCTCTTCAGGTTTAAGTGGCTCAACAAACACTAATGGTGAATTCACTTGTCAGGAGGGCGACACTGTTGAGTTTTTACTCGGTGATTACTCCCTTGGGTCTTGTGCCGTTCAGGAAATTGTAACCCCTTATGATCTCTATCCAGACAATGATGTTGCCGCTGTCAATGTCGCGCAGCTATTGCAAACCATAGACGAAAATGAGGATCCTTCTGACGGAATAACCGTGCCTACTCTTTTTTCACTCTTGGACAGTACGGCAACATTACCGACAGCTGCAGACTTTGATGCACAAATCGCTGTCGTTATAGGTCAGGTACTAGTTGTTGAGGAAGTAGCGCGAGACCATCTGGCAGGAACGATCAATCAGTCGCAGGAGATTCCTTTTGCAATTTTAGATTGGCGGACCCTAGAGAACGGTAACGACTACGGTGTGGGATGGATAGCCCTACCCCAGCTTTTGCCATCTGAAGCGGTTGCAGATCTAAAGCTTGTAAATTCATTAGGGCAGACGGTAATGACCTTTTCTGATTTCACTTATGACGTGGATCATGGGAGCGTATTTATAGACTGCACTTCCGGCACTTGTGCCGATGGAGTAATAGTAGAAGATAAAGGTTACTACACTAATTACGAGCCATATCCGGTCGGAGCATACACATTTGCTTTGGAAACATCGCAGGGAGAAATCTTAGAAAAAGACGCTATCTTCAAGGGAGTAATTCGGATGCCTGTCATTCTGGCTTCGTCGATATCTCCTTCCTGGAACGAAGATGGGAGCCTGACTGTAGCGTGGGAGAATCCGACAACCGACCAGGATTGGGACCTTGTTAAGCAGGTTAGAATAGACCTGTCTTCACTGGATGGTGAAAGCAATTTAAATGTCCGATTTCTGGAAAATTACGGCACATCTATGACAATACCAGCTTCAGAGTTAGCTAAAACTTTTACCAGCGATGAATTGTTATCAATTAAGATAAGAATGCAGACAAGAGCCATAGATGCTGATGGTTATCATTACGCGAGGGGGCGTTCTGGTTGGTTCACATACGATAATCGATTTGATGGAACCTATACTGCTACCGTTTATGACAGTCTGGAGGATACAGGTGGATATTGGGAGAAAGAATATATCCACAATTATGTTGTTGCTGGCAAAATCGTTACTGGCACATTAAGTATTCCGCATTATGCTCCATCAACTGGAGAGACGGCAATGGTATCGATGCAATTTTCTGGTGAGTTAAGTTTTAATCCAAGCTCACCATCACGGGCCTACATTTCGGGATCTGGGTCAATAACCGATCCCACTAATGGAACGACGCCTTTTCAATTAAATGCCGATAATACGCACGTCCTATGTGACACACAAGACGTACAGTCCTGTGAACTTTTCTGGTCAACCCTGCCAATGGAAAATTATGGTCTTTTAGGCGGTGCTGCCGCAAAATAATGGAGAACTGAAGTTGGATTTACCACTGAAACTTGTTGAGCTCTCTTCCCGGGAGTTACCCTTTCAATGAAATAAGATATAACGTTGTTTATTTGTTGTTTAGCTTTAGCAAGACAGGGTTATTTCGCACCATTCGTAGAACAAAAAAGCCCCGGCCTGTCTATATAGGCCGGGGCTTTCCCATAAGTTTTCTATATTGGGCCCTACTTCACCTTGGGATTAATCACACACCCATCAACAGGTGACCCGTCTCAACCCCCCCCTGTGCCAGGGTTGTTGTCGCCTCAAGTAGAATCTAATTAAGCAATTATCCTGGGGGCAGTCAGGACGACAATGTATTCCAAGGCCTTCAGGAC
>SDWK01000682.1 GCA_004195335.1 Shewanella sp. | reverse complement strand
GCTACATAGTCACGATAAGCTGGTAGTGCAATGGCGGCCAAAATACCGATAATTGCAACAACGATCATCAATTCAATAAGGGTGAAACCCTTAGCATTTTTCATACTTTTACTCAAGTTAAGACCTTTCATTTTTTCTCTCCAGTGGCATCGCGACTATTAGTTTAGTTTAGTTTAGTTTTGGTTACTTAGCCGTGTTGCTCCTGCGCTAGCTAATCTGTCCTTATATAAATCTTGTTACTAAGTTTCTCTATTGCTTTGTAGTTTAATTAAAGCTCAAAGAAGTGGTAACTAAATTTGTAATCAAAACCAAACTAAATTCTTGCTAATTTATGCCATTATGCTAATTGTTAAAAGTTTGTTGTACTGTCCATTATCGTTTCGGCAAACCGCACCTTGTGATCTCCGCCTTTGTTTATTGCTACATAAGAACTGAAAATGCATCAGCCAGTAGTGAATTTCAAAGGTTGAGCGTCTACCTAATGGTGAGGTTGGCCGAAATGGCCAGCTCGCCTAGCTCCAAAGTTAGTACAAAGTTAATGAAAATGGAACTGGTAATTACAACAAAGTACTAATTTGACGATGAATTCGTCTAATGAATGTTGTCTTATGTTAAAAAGTTCTAACATTTTTTTGGCTGTGTATCGAAAACTGGCACTTTGGTGCGTTGTGTCAATTTTTGGGCGCTTTAAGAATCGAAAATACTGTCAATTTCACAAGCGATAGTTTTTTGTTTTGTACAAATATCGCACAACAGTTTTTCGAAGAGGTGTAGTATGAAGCATGAGTGTGATTTGGGTTAGGCGTTTCGTACAGCTTTGGCTACGAAACACCGTGCACTCATTACTTGTGAGTCATCTGTTAATTGTTTTTTAGTCGAAGTGATAGATCGAGTGCCTTGAGGTGTTTGGTCAAGGCGCCGACAGAGATGTAATCGACCCCTGTTTTGGCGTAGTTTGCGATGGTATCCAGAGTCACATCGCCAGAGACTTCTAGCTTGGTTTTATTGGCCATCTGACCATTAGTTAACTCGGCAGCTAACTCGACGTAAAATTGATTATTCAGTTCGACGGCTTCCAGCATCATAGTGACATCGAAGTTATCTAACATGACAATATCCGATCTCGCTTCCAGCGCCTGTTGAAGTTCTTGTATATTTTCCACCTCAACTTCCACTAATTTATCGGGACGAAGCTCTCTGGCTGCAGCGATCGCTTTCGAAATATTGCCACAGGCCATGATGTGATTTTCTTTGATGAGAAAAGCATCAAATAACCCAATGCGATGATTCTTGCCGCCTCCACACGTTACCGCATATTTTTGAGCCGTACGAAGCCCGGGGATAGTTTTACGGGTATCGAGCAGTTCGGTATGAGTGCCAGCAATTTTATCTATATAGTGCTTTGTGTGCGTCGCCACACCAGAAAGCGTCTGAATGAAGTTCATTGCAGTGCGCTCACCAGTCAGTATGGCTCTGGCTGGCCCCGATAGTTCACACAGTAGTTGGTTCGGTACGAGGAGATCACCATCGTCAACATGCCAGTGGAGGACAACTTCACCCCCTAATTGATTGAATACCTGCTCTGCCCAGGCCTTACCACAAAATACACCCTCTTCACGGGTGATTAATGTCGCTTGAGCGTATCTGTCGGCCGGTATCAGTTGGGCCGTGATGTCAGCATTGGCCTTATCTCGTCCTGAGATAGTTGCATTATCTTGATAACCTAAGTCTTCTTCGAGGGCGGTTTTGACTGATAGCCTAATGTCATTTTCCAACATGCTTGGTGTCCTTAATCTACTACAACGGATGAGCTGGTTTTATACTGGGTTGATACTTTAGTGTAAATTGAATTGTTTGATATAATTATAGTAACAAATTTGATTTCGAAAGTAGAGAATAAGGAGGGTCGAAACCACTATTTTGTAGGGAGTTTGAATATTCGTTTACCGCCTAGATTTTTCTTATTATTAGTCACTTCATGAACGTCTTTTGAGTGATAAAGCGAACGGATAAAGTGCATTTAGTGGTGTAGAATGTATTTAGTTATTGTGATCATTAATTCAAAACAGAGATATCATTATTGTTATGCCTTCAAACATAGAACCCCTTACCTCCGCTTCAGCACAAGTATGTTCTTCAACGGACAATGATATTCGTCTGGAAAAGCGCTGTGTTAATGGCTGGGTAAACGATGCAAGACGCTGTGAATCTCCCCATTTTAACTGTCGTCCTTCGAATGAGGTTAGTTTGTTGGTTATTCATAATATTAGTCTTCCTGCTGGCCGTTTCGGTAAACCATATATTGAACAACTGTTTATGGGGTGTCTGGATACAAGTGCCGATCCTAGCTTTATGGACCTTAAGGGGCTTGAGGTTTCTGCTCACTTTCTAATTCGACGAGATGGCGAGTTAGTCCAATTTGTTTCTTGTGATGAACGAGCCTGGCATGCTGGTGTTTCCAGTTATGGTTCTAGGGAAGGTTGTAATGATTTTGCGATTGGTATTGAGCTTGAAGGGACCGATACTGAGGCTTATACCGAACTTCAATATCATGAACTGAAAATTCTAACCCTTGCCTTGTTCGACACATATCCTATGCTCAATATTGATAGCGTAGTTGGTCATTGTGATATTGCGCCAGGTCGCAAAACTGATCCCGGCGAAAGCTTTGAATGGCCACGATTTAAAAAAGATTTAAGTTAAAAGTTAAAAAAAAATTACGTTAAACGTTGATCATGAGTGATTCGGTTTTGCAAAGAGATAGTGGTTAATTATCGCTTAGTATATAGTGAATTATTGACGAACATATGAGCGTCGAACCGGGACCATATTGCTGGGTCCGTCTTTGAAAAGGATACTCTACATGGCTTTGTTTTCCCTATTGGTGGCTATCATTGTTGAGCGTTTGAAACTTTTACCTAAGAGTTGGCAGCTAGAGTCATTTTTACGCGTTTATTCTAATAATCTCTTCGGTGAAAAACAGCTTAATTCTCAAATGATGATGGCTTTGGCGCTTGTGTTACCGGCTATTGCGGTACAAGTGGCTACATGGGCGCTAGCGGGCCTATTTTGGGGGGTGTTAAGTCTATTGCTTTGGGTTGCCATTGCCATACTCTGTTTCAGCCATCTAAAGCAGAGGCAAACGTTTAAACGCTATATGCAGGCCGCTTGCCGGGGAGATTCGCAGGCGTGTTATCACTTTGCCGATGAGTTAGATTGTAATAGGCCAATAGAAGCCATCTCTGAAGAAGACTTAGGCGCTAAGGTCGGTCAGAGTGTTGCCTGGCTAAATTACCGTTTTTATGGCGCCGTCGCTCTCTACCTTATTTTCTTTGGACCCGCCGGAGCCGTGTTTTACTGCACTGTTAGGTATTTTTCTGATGAGAATCTTCAGCAGTCTTTGGCGCTGCCTCTTGTTGGTCAGGTTCTGACTTTACTGGACTGGATCCCCTGCCGGGTCTTTTCCTTTGGTTATGTACTCAGTGGACAATTTTCACAGGCCCTTAAAAGTTGGATGGAGTTCGGCTTTAGTTTGAAATACAGTGCCAGAGAGATTGTCACCGAGATAGCCTTAGCGGCAGAGCCTAGACCCGAAGCGTTGGCCAAGCCAATATGCGTGCAGGCCACATTAGCGCTGCTACAATTGAGCAAGCGTAACTTTATTCTTCTTCTTACCAGTTTGTCATTATTGACGATATTTGGCGTTGTGGCTTAAAAGAACTTACAACTTAATGAGTTGGGATTTTTTGGTTAAACATATGAAAATCAAAGTTCAGTGATAATGGTCAGACCCCTTTGGCTGCTTTTTCCGCTATGCTCACATATCACGAGCATATATGATGTGGATCACAAGCTGGACATTCAAAATGTGATTTGATAAAGTGCGCTCAGTCGACTAAATTGGTAAGACCAATTTACAAAAGGATCTGAGGGCCATATGGCTTATAGCAAAATAAACCAGCCAAAAATTTCTGACGTCATCATGGGACAGTTGGAACAGATGATCTTGGAAGGAAGTCTCCAGCCAGGTCAAAAACTACCTCCAGAACGCGAACTAGCATTACAGTTCGAGGTCTCTCGTCCCTCATTGCGCGAAGCCATTCAAAAGCTTGAAGCCAAAGGTTTACTCTTGCGTCGTCAAGGCGGTGGCACCTATGTCAAAGAACAGCTTTGGCAGAGCTTAGCCGATCCTATCGTCGAGTTGATGAATAGTGACTCAGAGAGTCAATACGACCTACTCGAATTTCGTCATGCGACAGAAGGGATGATGGCCTATTTTGCGGCGCTACGTGGTACCGACGCCGATATGCAAAATATCAAACGTATGATTATGGAAGTCGATGCGGCAGCTGAAATAGACCTGCAAGCAGAAGCGATTGTAAGATTCTACCGTGCGATCGCGGAAGCCTCTCATAACGTAGCCATGTTACACCTTGTCTTAAGTTTATCCCCTGTGCTGCATAAAAACGTGGCGCAGAACCTGGAGCTTCTGAATCGAAGAGAGGAAGCCTCCGCAATGGCGAACGATCATAGGTTGGCCTTGCTTGCCGCCATCGTTCGCCGTGATCCCGAAGCAGCTAGAGAAGCCTCTAATGAACACTTAAGTTACATTGAGGAAGTCATGCTGTCTGTAAGGGAAGAAGATAGCCGGTTGCAGCGTAGCCTGCGCCGTTTAAAAAGCGGTGTGTAAAGCCTGAAGCTTCACACCAGAAAATATTCTGAAAATGAAAATTTTCATGATGATTATTATTACTACGTATGGGGAAGGACTGCGAAATGTCTGAACATATGCTACAAGACTTAGATCCATTAGAGACCCAAGAGTGGGTTGATTCTCTGCAGGCTGTACTTGAGCAAGAGGGTCCTGAACGCGCACATTACCTTCTTGAAAAGTTAATCGACAAAGCACGTCGTAATGGTACTCATCTGCCTTATAAAGCGACTACCGCTTACTTGAACACGATTCCTTCAGGTCAAGAGCCTCACATGCCTGGCAACCAAGAGATGGAGCGCCGTATTCGCGCTATCGTTCGTTGGAATGCCTTGGCTATGGTGCTACGTGGTTCTAAGAAAGATTTAGAGCTAGGTGGTCACATCTCAAGCTTTGCATCGAGTGCCACCATTTATGACGTTTGTTTTAACCACTTCTTCCGCGGTCCAAATGAAAAAGACGGTGGCGATTTGGTTTACTTCCAAGGCCATATTGCTCCTGGTATCTATTCACGTTCTTTCCTTGAAGGGCGCATCACTGAAGATCAGATGAATAACTTCCGTCAAGAAGTTGATGGTAAAGGTCTGCCTTCGTACCCGCACCCTAAGTTGATGCCCGACTACTGGCAGTTCCCAACGGTTTCTATGGGTCTTGGTCCTATCCAAGCGATTTATCAAGCACGTTTTCTTAAGTATTTGACTGACCGTGGTTTAAAAGATTGCTCTGAGCAGACAGTATATTGCTTCTTGGGTGATGGTGAGTGTGATGAGCCAGAAGCATTAGGTGCTATTGGCCTTGCTGCTCGTGAAGAGTTAGATAACTTATGCTTTATTGTTAACTGTAACCTACAGCGTCTTGATGGCCCTGTACGTGGTAACGGTAAGATCATCCAAGAACTTGAAGGCGAGTTCCGCGGCGCAGGCTGGGAAGCGGTGAAAGTGATTTGGGGTCGTTATTGGGATCCACTACTTGCCCGTGATACTAGCGGCAAGTTACTGCAGTTGATGGAAGAAACCGTAGATGGTGAATACCAGAACTGTAAAGCTAAAGGCGGCGCTTATACGCGTGAACACTTCTTTGGTAAGTACCCAGAAACGGCAGAAATGGTCGCAAACATGTCAGATGATGACATTTGGCGTCTAAACCGTGGTGGTCACGATCCAGTTAAGATTTTTGCTGCGCTTCAGCACGCTAAAAACACTAAAGGTCGTCCAACAGTCATCCTAGCTAAAACCGTTAAAGGTTACGGTATGGGTGATGCGGGTGAAGGTAAGAACATCGCGCATAACGTGAAGAAGATGGGTGTTGAATCACTTAAGTACTTCCGCGATCGTTTCAATATCCCGATTGCCGACGACCAGCTAGAAGATATTCCTTTCTATCATCCTGGTGCTGATTCAGAAGAAGTTCAATATCTTAAAGCTCGCCGCGCCGAGCTACACGGTGCAATTCCTGCACGTCGTCAGAAGTTCTCTCAAGATATTGAGGTGCCTGCACTGAAGATATTTGACTCGGTATTGAAAGGCTCTAATGGCCGTGAGATTTCGAGCACTATGGCATTTGTGCGCATTTTGACTGCATTGTTGAAAGATAAGAAGATTGGTAAGCAAATCGTACCGATTATTCCTGACGAAGCTCGTACCTTTGGTATGGAAGGCCTGTTCCGCCAAGTGGGTATTTACGCTCATGAAGGGCAAAAGTATATTCCACAAGATTCAGATCAAGTGGCTTACTACCGTGAAGATAAAACCGGTCAAGTATTACAAGAAGGGATTAACGAGCTAGGTGCAATGTCATCTTGGGTTGCTGCGGCGACTAGTTACTCTGTTAACGACACCCCAATGATCCCGTTCTATATCTACTACTCAATGTTTGGTTTCCAACGTATTGGCGACATGGCTTGGGCTGCAGGTGATATGCGTGCTCGTGGCTTTATGATTGGTGGTACATCTGGTCGTACAACGCTTAACGGTGAAGGTCTGCAGCATCAGGATGGTCACAGCCATGTCTTAGCTAACACTATTCCAAGCTGTATCTCTTATGATCCAACGTACGGTTATGAGATTGCTGTTGTCGTTCAAGACGGTATTCGACGTATGTATGGTGAGCAGGAAGATGTCTTCTACTACCTAACCACGATGAACGAAAACTACGTTCAACCAGCAATGCCAGAAGGCAGCGAGGAAGGTATCGTCAAAGGTATCTACAAGCTTGAAACGCTGCAAGGTAGCGGTAAAGGCGCTGTGCAGTTAATGGGCAGTGGCACTATTCTTGAGCAAGTACGTAAAGCGGCGGTGGCACTATCTAAAGACTTCGGTATTACTGCTGATGTTTATAGTGTAACCAGCTTTAACGAACTCACCCGCGATGGTCAGGCATGTGAGCGTTACAATATGCTGCACCCAACTGAAACGCCAAAAGTTCCTTATATCAGCGAAGTACTTTCAAGTGATGCGCCAGCGATTGTGGCAACTGACTACATGAAGATTTACGGTGAGCAGTTACGTGCTTATATCCCAACAGATTATAAAGTGTTGGGTACAGATGGTTTTGGCCGTTCTGATAGTCGTGAAAACCTACGTCATCACTTTGAAGTTGACGCTAAGTTTATCGTTATCGCTTCACTAAAAGCCCTTGTTGATCGTAACGAATTGCCAGTAGATGTGCTGACTAAAGCCATTAAAGAATACGGCATAGACGTTGACAAGATCAATCCACAGTACGCGTAAGAGGGAAACAAAATGGCTGAATTAAAAGAAGTTTTGGTTCCTGATATCGGTGGTGATGACGTTCAGGTTATCGAAATCTGTGTTGCAGTAGGTGATACCTTAGCTGCTGAAGAATCTATCATTACGGTTGAAAGCGATAAAGCGACTATGGATATCCCCGCACCGTTTGCGGGGGTGTTGTCTGAGCTCAATATTGCAGTGGGTGACACAGTTTCTGAAGGCACCTTGATTGCCATGATGTCTGTCGGATCCAGCGCTGCCGTGCCAGTTGCAGCTGATAAGCCTGCGGCGCCTGTGGTAGCTCCTACACCAGTTGTTGAAGCGCCAATGGCTCCAGTAACGGGTGGTACGCAGATTATCGAAGTAACAGTGCCTGATATCGGTGATGCGGGGGATGTTGATATTATCGAAGTGCTGGTTGCCGTCGGTGACAGCATTGATGTCGATACGGGCCTTATTACGTTAGAAACTGATAAAGCGACCATGGAGGTGCCAGCACCTTTAGCGGGCGTGGTTAAAGAGCTTAAAGTGAATGTAGGTGACAAAGTCTCTATGGGCTCTTTAGTGCTTATGCTTGAAGTTGGCTCTGCGGCACCGACACCTGTTCCTACATCTGTTCCGTCGGCTTCAGTTGTTGCTGCGCCAGCCGATCCAGCTCCAAGCAAGCCACCTGTGCCGCATCATCCAAGTGCGGGCAGTCAGCCAAAGACGGGTGGTGTGCATGCATCGCCTGCAGTGCGCCGTTTAGCGCGCGAATTTGGTGCTGATCTAACACTCGTCAAAGGTTCTGGTCGTAAAGGACGTATTCTTAAAGAAGACGTTCAGGCATTCATCAAGTATGAATTGAGCCGTCCTAAAGCAACAGCTGCAACTGCAGTTGCTGGTGGCGCGGGTGGTTTGAATGTGATTGCTGCACCTAAAGTCGATTTCGCCAAGTTTGGTGAAGTTGAAGAGGTGCCGTTAAGTCGCATTCAGAAGATTTCGGGTCCGAACCTGCATCGCAACTGGGTAACTATCCCACATGTGACGCAGTTCGATGAAGCCGATATCACTGAGATGGAAGCGTTCCGTAAGCAGCAGAATGAATTGGCTGCTAAGAAAAAAGCGGATTACAAGATCACGCCTCTTGTGTTCATGATGAAAGCGGTTGCTAAGGCACTGGCTGATTTCCCTGTATTCAACTCAAGCCTAAGTGCTGATGGCGAATCTTTGATTCAGAAGAAATACTTCCATATTGGTGTTGCTGTCGATACGCCAAATGGTTTGATGGTACCGGTGGTTCGTGATGTTGATAAGAAAGGTATTGTTGAGCTTTCTCGTGAGCTAACTGATATTTCTATCCGCGCACGTGATGGCAAGCTTAAATCTGCGGACATGCAAGGAAGTTGCTTTACTATTTCAAGTCTTGGTGGCATTGGCGGTACGGCATTTACGCCGATTGTTAATTACCCTGATGTGGCTATCTTGGGTGTGTCTAAGTCTGAATTGAAGCCGGTATGGAATGGAAAAGAATTCGAACCACGTCTGCTGCTTCCACTTTCTTTGTCTTACGATCACCGTGTGATCGATGGGGCGGAAGGTGCTCGTTTCATTACTTACCTTATCAGCTTTCTGTCTGACATTCGTCAGTTGGTAATGTAAGAAAGTGATAAATACATAGACATGACC
>SDWK01000968.1 GCA_004195335.1 Shewanella sp. | reverse complement strand
ATGCTAAGTTATTATTAAAGAAGTAATTGTCTGCTGATATTTTCACATGCCGATGTAGTCGGTCTTGTAGGGAGGAGAGTGTATGCACACCAGTTTAAAGAAAGAACTTGTTGAGCTGGAGCTCTATCTTCTTAAGTCAGATGTGAGGGTATCGGTTCAGGAATTAGATCAGCTTATTCATGACGATTTTCTCGAGTTTGGCGGTTCGGGGATCAGCTTCGGTAAAAAAGAGGTGCTAAGGCAGCTTCCCCAGGAGAAGTGTCCCGAATTTTCAGCCACAGCATTCGAATTGAGGCTACTTTCTAGCGATGTCGCTCAGCTTGTTTATAAGGCGAGCATGAAGAAGCCCAGTGAATTTATTACCCGTTACTCGTTACGCAGCTCTTTATGGAAACAAAGTCAGGGGCGTTGGCAGCTGATCTTTCATCAGGGGACACCATGCGAACCATTTTGAACCTATATTTAATGAAATCTGAAAAGAGCCAGCTTAAGCTGACTCGATTTTTTCCTGGAGAGTCACGAGTCACAAAGTAGACGTTACTCAGCGACCTCCAAGATCACCTTAGTGTCACCGCCGCCTTGATTCAGTAGTGGCGAGAGATACTCTAATATCTCTTTCGCCGTCTCATCGAGTTTCCAGGGAGGGTTGATAATCCAAAGACCTGCTGCGGTCATACCAAACTCATCACTATCGGATTTTATCGCTTGCTCGATACGTAGCTGATTCTTAATGCCACTCTGGGCAAGTATTCTCAACATGCTTTCGGTTTGTGCACGGTTCACGACCGGATACCAGAGCATATATACACCCGTTGCGAATTTCTTATGGGCCTTAATGATCGCGTTAGGCACATCTTGGTAATCCGTTTTCATCTCATAACTTGGGTCGATTAAGACAACGCCGCGTCGCTCACGAGGAGGAACAGCTGCGATTAATCCTTTTAAACCATCATCTTTGACAATGCGAATATATCTATCGCCAGTAAACTGCTCTTCGAGTAAAGCATGATCTGCGCCATGAAGTTCATGCAGTACCATGCGCTCTTTCTCATATCGGTTCATATCGACAAAAGCGGGAGAGCCTGGATAGAAAGAGAGCTCTGGTTTGCCTTGGTTGAAGTGAGTGACATCTGCAATATATTCAGCCAATGGCTCAGGTAGGTCCTCTTTTCCCCATAGTTTAGCGACACCCTCTAAGTATTCTCCGGTTTTTTGAGCAAATTCATCGCTCAGGGCATAACCGCCGGCGCCCGCATGGGTATCAATATAGGCGAAGGGTGTCGGCTTTTTATGCATTAGTTTAAGCACTTGCAATAAAACAGAGTGCTTTAATACATCGGCATAATTTCCGGCATGGTAACCGTGGCGATAACTCAGCATGATGATTCCTAAAGGGTTTCGGCATAGCGGTAAGCTGGATATCGTTAATGGATAACAGAACTTGGCTTTGCGGGGTTAATTTGGGTATGGCAAAGATTGCCTAATGCAACGGATTATAACTCAAACTCCTTAAAATATATCTCCTAGACGGCACTTTTGGCATAATAGACGCCTAATCACGCCACATCGAGTTACTGTGACCGAACTTAAGCAAGCTATAGCCAGTTTTGGCATCTTCTTTAATGCTCAATATCCTTCATTAGAGGCTATCTGCCAAAGATGGGGACTTGTCTTTGATAAGGACGCGGCATTCGAGCTGGTATTTGAAGATAATTGCCTTGTTTTGAATAAACGGGATGAACCTAAGCTTAAAGGGATTTGTGTCGATTTTGTTTCCGGTGCGGTAGCGCATAGACGTAAGTTTGGTGGTGGACGTGGTCAATCGATAGCTAAGGCCGTAGGTTTGAAGCAAGCCGTTAACCCCACGGTTGTTGATGCGACTGCGGGCCTTGGTCGTGATGCATTTGTCTTGGCCAGTCTGGGGTGCAATGTGACTATGGTAGAGAGAAATCCTGTGGTTGCCGCTTTGCTTGAAGACGGCCTGCGCCGCGCCTATGAAAGTGAAGAGATCGGCGATTGGATGCGCGAGCGCATGAGACTGGTACATGGTTCGAGTTTAGCATCGGTTGCCGAGCTGGGTGAAGAGGTCGATGTGGTGTACTTAGACCCTATGTATCCTCACCGTGAAAAGTCGGCGTTAGTGAAAAAAGAGATGCGCGTATTCCAGTCACTGGTCGGCGCCGATCTCGATGCCGATGGATTACTTGCACCCGCCATGGCTCTGGCAAGCAAACGCGTGGTGGTGAAACGACCCGATTACGCCGAGGACTTGGACGGTGTGAAGCCTTCCATGGTCATAGCGACGAAAAAAAATCGCTTCGATGTCTATGTGAAAGCTGCGATGAAGGCTTAAACCCGCTTGGTATCAGTTGATGCCAGTTGGTGAACCATCAAGTTTGATAGTTTAGCGGCGCTTGATAGAGATATGTCTGAGATATGCAGATTAAGCGCGTCGTCCGGGTTAGTTGTGGTTGCAGTTGGTGCTTGCAAATACGGTAAGGTTAAACTTAATTCTTGCGGTGCAGTTGTAGATAGCTTTAGCATCAACTTTGATTCTCTGGGAGGGTTGACATGGAACTG
>SDWK01000707.1 GCA_004195335.1 Shewanella sp. | reverse complement strand
ATTCCTTTAGCTTCTTGGTAGCGCTGACAACGGCGCTGCTTCCAGGTGGGTAAAGCTTGCTGTTACGCACTGCGGTAAGAAGTGCATGAATAACCCCGGGAATTTGGGAGATGCTGGCGGGATCCAGAGGGATATCCTCCGGAACGGCATCAGGCAACTTCTCTCCCGTGTAATGCAATGCCTCTTTTGCATTGAATATTTTGTTGTTGAATGCCTGTTGTGATTCCTGGTAAGTTCGAGCTTTTTCACGGTTGGCCGAAAGCCGAAAATGGTAAGCCAGCGTCGCAGCAGAAGGGAGAAGGCGTTGGGAATGAAGGACTTCCTGATAGGTGCCAATTCGCTCATGCAGTTCCTGTTTTTGATCCTCCTGGATTTTTCCGTAGGTAATATCCAAAATGCGCCTGCTGAGGAAACGAACGGTTTCATCGTTTATATGGAACTCTGAGCTGATTAAACCCTGCTCTACAGCTTGATCAACAAACTCCTGAACATTCGTCTCAATGTTTTCGGAACTGCCGGCGAGTGCGCTCAGTGAGATGTTTTCACCATATGTGGCGGCATGGTCAAGCAAGTGCCTCCCTTCTTCATCTAAAGCTGCGATTTTCTGACTGACGATCTCTTCTAAAGATTTTGGCAGATAACCATCCTCCAGAGGTTTGACAACCCATTGATGGCCGTCCAGAGTGACCTTTTCATCCTGAATCAGTTTCCGTAGAATTCCACTTAGAAAAAGAGGGTTGCCTTGGGTAAGTTGGGCCAGAACTTTCTCAAAATTTTCAGGCAACGAGACATTTGGGAAAATCTTTTGAAAATAATCGGCGATGTCTTTAGCGGTCAGCGGGGTTAGACTCATTCTGCCAATACTCAGTTCCTCCTCAAAGGTGTCAAGGAACTGTTCCAGAGGAGTTGTTTCTCCCTGGACTTTATCCAGACGGATATCTGTTGCAGTCCCACAGATAAAAAATGGAATGTCCCGGCGAAGTAACAGCCTTCGGAGAACGATAAGCGTAGCTTTGTCGCTGAAATGAAGGTCATCTATAAGAAGAACAAACGGCTTGGAATCTAAAACCTTGAGAATAAAATGAACAATGGCGTTAAAAATATGTTCACGCAAAGTCTTTCCATCTTCATGATGAGAGATGCCTTCAGGTTCTTCCGATTGATGTAATATGTAGGAAAGGCAGTTGGCTTCCTTCGGAGTTAGATCCTCTAAGATCTCTCTGCCTCTTTCGGGCTGTTGATTAAGCATCTCAAGCAGAATATTCGTAATTATATAGTAGGGACGAAACATCTCTTGGGGAACACCTTTCACCGAAATCTGGTATATCCTGTTTTTAGGTAAACTCTGTTGAATCGCTCCCAAGATCTCGCTCTTGCCCATGCCGTCAGTTCCCTCGACGATAAGAAACTGGCTTTGACGTTGACCAAATTTCTTTAGGGCTTCGGCAATCTTGACGAGTTGAGTCCTGCGACCGGTGATTTTTGCGTGATCCAATTGGTAGAGCGCTGTCTTAGGGAAGACGTCCTGGAGGTCAACTTGATCTGCACTGGCGATTCGATCTCTTCCAAATCTTTTGGCATGATAAAGGGCAGTATCTACCTTTTGGATGAGAGATTTGCTGCTTGTCGCATCATCGGGGACTGATGCACACCCTATACTTAAGGTGATGTGGAGATCGCCTTCCACTTCGTCTAAGCAAATGGGTTCTTCATGGATCTGTTGGATAAGTTGTTCGCCAATTTGCAGGGCCGTCTCCTTATCAGCACCCGGCATGAGAATCATGAACTCATCACCCCCGTAGCGGATGACCATTCCTTTTTTTCCTGACACTTTTTTGGCAATCTTACCCACCCAGATAAGCACTTTATCGCCAACACCATGGCCATATGTATCGTTAACCTCCTTGAAATAATCCAAATCCATCATGAGCAATGATGTCGGTTTGTTCTTCAGTGAATCCTGTGGCATCTTATGCTTCAAGTAGTTTAGGAGAAAACGACGATTATATAGACCCGTGAGCTCATCTTCAAATATCAGGTGAGATGGATCCGTGCCCATATATTGGAGAAAATAAAGTAAATCTTTGTGTCCCATAAAATATTAGCTTCCGATCTTTCAGAATGCGTTGATTTGTTTAAATTTATTATTTCTATCGGTGCTTAGGTTCAGATTTACACTCTTAGCTCCGATGTTCGACTTGCCAAGAAGCACATTAATTGTTGCAAGAATCGTGCAAATTTATATTCTATTGCATAAAACGGAATAATGCAGAGATATCAAGCAGGTAGGCTAAAAGATGAATTGTGCAGCAGTATCATATGACAACATTTGTCATGTGCCGTGCCACACTTTGACAGTTTTTTCACTATTAAAATTATGGAACCACAGTATATGGGAGTTTTTATTGAAAGGTCTTTTCATGTAATAATTTTATTTTTCCGCTGTGTAAGTTGGGGCATTGGGAGGTGATTTTCCTTTAAGTACCTCATGATAATAGTGATAGGTAAGAGGTCTTCCCTCCCTTAAAACTTCAGAAAAAACCGTATCCCCAATATAAATGGTGTGAGTCCCCAAGTCGATCTGAT
>SDWK01000448.1 GCA_004195335.1 Shewanella sp. | reverse complement strand
GTCTTAAATGTCTCTATCAACAAGAAGCAATCTTTCGTCTCATAAGTCGTGACTAATGAAGTTGTAAGAGTGGCTTAGCAAACCTCAAGGATGATTAATCAAGTCATGGTCCCTTGTGGGTTTTATCGTGTCGTTGTTTAAAACAAATTTACATTGAGGGTTCACTCCCAGTCAGAAGTGGATTCGTGCTCCTCTAATAATTTCATTTCTTCAGAAATAATAGTTTCAAGCCTGGTGATTATCTCTTTTATCTCTTTTTCATTGACGGATTCAGAAAAACCCATACCAATTAATATTTCACAAAGATCCTTCAATCGCACAATGCTGTTAATCATGATTTGCTCACCTTATCCTAAAGATTATTCGATCTCATAAAGTCAACTTCGATTACTTCAGTTCCCCCAATAGTGACTCTATCGCGCCCGACCTTTGGAACCATCTTGCGTTTGATTCTTGGTTTTTCGTCTTCGGTCATGGTCAGGCCCAAAAATTCTATCTGGATGAACTACCCCGCCGCAAGCTGCGGGGAATTAGACCCTCTTTCTGATTAAATCCTATAAGCAATTAGTAGCCTGTCAATTTACATTCATCTACCAAACAATATGGCCACCAAGGGTCGAACTCTGGTTGCCATATTTTGTGGATTAAAGAGTCTCCTAAATGTCTCTATCAATAAGAAGCCGATTTTCTTCTCACAAGTCGTGACAAAAAAACGACCACCCAGAGTTGATCCAAATGTTTTTTGTCCAAGCATTGCTTTGATATGTTTCGCGATTTAATTTGCACTACAACCATTAAATGGTACGCTCGCATTATCTGAGACTACACATTCAACACACAACACCATTAAAGGAGTTACCCATGAAATTCAACACACTTGCTTTCTGCATTGCCTTGCTGGTTTTTTCGGTCGCCTCAGTAAGTGCTAGCGACGACATCGGCCAGTCGGTTTACACCAAGAGTTGTGCCGCCTGTCACGCTTCTGGTGTGATGGGGGCTCCGAAAGTAGGCGACAAGGCCGCATGGTCCGGCCTGATAGCTAAAGGGTTTGACACCTTGACCCATAACGCCATCAAGGGCGAAGGAAAGATGCCGCCTAAGGGAGGCAACACGAAATTAACCGACGAGGAGATGAAAGCTGCGGTAGCATACATGATGGAGATGAGTAAGTAGAGTTTTAGCAGTCTAATGGGTGAAAGGGGAGGAATCCGACGATATCCAGAGCCGGCCCCAGGAATTTGAACAGATTTTAGCAGATCTATAAGTGGATAAGCCTTCTCAACTCTGGCATATTAATGCCAACAAAAAGAGGAGCTTATCATGAGTAGACGCCCCAGACGGAATCATTCACCGGCATTCAAGTCCAAAGTGGCTTTGGCCGCGGTTAAAGGTGAGCAGACAATCACCGAGCTGTCCCAGCGATTTGATGTACACCCGAATCAGATAACACAATGGAAGACTCATTTACTGGAACAGGCATCAACAGTCTTTGAGCAGGGAGGCTCTGCTAAAGAGCCTTCGGTGGACATTAAGACCTTGCACGCCAAGATTGGCGAACTTGCTTTGGAAAACGATTTTTTAGAAGGGGCGCTCACCAAGGCGGGATTGCTGAGCGCAAAGAAATGATTGACCGTAAACACCTGTTACCGATCAACCGACAGGCCAAAGCCGTCGGTGTCAGTCGTGGCAGTGTGTATTATCTTCCCCGACCTGTCTCAGATTATGATCAAGAGTTGATGAGACAAATTGACCATCTGCACCTGGACTTACCCTTTGCGGGCTCTCGTATGCTCAGAGATCTCCTAAAACAGGAAGGTTATCGTGTTGGTCGCAAGCATGTTGCTACCTTGATGAAGCGCATGGGTATAGAAGCCCTGTATCGCAAGCCCCGAACCACAAAGCCGGGAGCAGGTCACAAGATATATCCCTACTTGCTGCGCAACCTGTCGATTGACCGTCCCAACCAGGTCTGGGCGATGGATATTACATACATTCCCATGGCCCGAGGGTTTGTCTACCTGGCTGCGGTGCTCGATTGGCACACCCGCCGGGTCTTATCGTGGAAAGTGTCAAACACCATGGATGTCCACTTCTGTCTGGAGGCGGTTGAAGAAGCGATAGAGCGTTATGGCACACCGGAAATCATGAACACAGATCAGGGCAGCCAATTTACTTCTCAGGCATTTACCGGTTTATTGAAAGAGCATGACATAAAGATCAGCATGGATGGAAAAGGCTCTTGGCGGGACAACGTTTTTATTGAACGTTTATGGCGATCCGTCAAATATGAAGATATTTATCTCAGAGCTTATGATTCGGCTTCTGCTGTCAGGACAGGGTTGAATCGGTATTTTAAGTTTTACAACAGCCGCCGACCGCATTCTAGTCTTGACGGCCAGACCCCGGATCAGGTTTACTTTAACTCGCTGCCTGAGACAAAGGCGGCATAACCAATGAAGGTTCAATCCACTTATAGAACTGGGATTGACTGTTCAAACAAACGGGACCACCTCTGACCAGTGTAAAATCGGAAATTAATAGATGACTGAGTGGAGACTATCAGAGGCATACGTTTTCAATGAGTGCAC
>SDWK01000180.1 GCA_004195335.1 Shewanella sp. | reverse complement strand
ATCAAGAGGTGTCTATGTTGCCCCCAAAAAAATCCCGTAAAGTCCTTCTCAAAATGTTTCGCAAGAAGAATATTGCAAATCTTGATGAACTGTTCCACCTGCTCGATACACACTCACGCATGAGTGTCTTTAGAAGGCTTAAACCTTTAGGCTATCTATCAAGTTTCACCGATGCCGGCTGCTACTACACCTTACAGGAAATACCAAAGTTTGACACACTTGGATTGTGGTTCTATCAAGATGTTGGCTTTTCGCGTGCAGGCACGCTAAAATCTACCGCAATCGATATTGTCCATTTTTCAGAAGCCGGCAAGACACCAGCGGAGCTATTAAATTTGTTGCGGCTGAAAGTGGCTAACAGTTTGCACAATACCCTTTCTGGATTGATTAAAGGCAAACATCTTAAACGATATCGACTGCAAGGACTTGCTTTGTATACAAGCATTGATTCCGATATAGCAGAAAAGCAAATAGCGGCACGTCGCAAAAAAATCAGAAGTCGGTCACTGTTTCCGACGATTGTCTCCATCGAAACGACCATCGCCGTGCTTGTGGAAGCCCTTAGAGCAGGAAAAGTTCTCACTGCTGCATCCACAGTGGCGGCACGCCTTAGCGCGCAGGGAGTGGTAATCACCGTCGATCAGGTGGAACAGATTTTTTCCCAATATAGCCTCAAAGCAGAAAAAAAAACGGCGGAGCAACCTTGAAGACTCTCGCGGCGTTGAGGGAGAAGGGGCATACCCTGCACAAGCGATTTATACAGAAAATTCTCGATCTACCCGGCGTGGTTGTAACCGCAAAGGAACAGCCCGGTCCTTGCGAGATCTGTCAGGGACCCATGCGTGTACAAAAGACATTTCGACACGAAGGACGAACCATCGCGCATGGGACATTCCAAGTACATGAGACCATATGGGTATGCGCAGCGAAATGCCGCCATCGCTATGGTAAATTGGTAACTCAAAGAGCAAACTCCGTGATCCAATGCATCATGCCCAACAGCATCACTGGTTATGATCTGATGGTTTCTGTGGGGTGCCAGCGCTACCTTGATCACCTACAACGCGAGGAGATCCGCGCCCAACTGCGTGAAAAGCATGCTATTGCGATATCTTCCGGTGAGGTAACCCGACTAGAAAAATGTTTCTTAGATTACCTTACTCGGCTTCATTATTCACGCGCCGACCAACTTAAGGCCGCTTTGCATAACGAAGGCGGCTGGCCAATGCACGTAGATGCCACCGGCGATCATGGCCAGGGGACCCTTTTTGTAGTCATGGCAGGCTGGAAAAAATGGGTACTCGGAAGTTGGAAGATAGCCACGGAGCGCTCTGAGCTTATACTTCCCTGCCTACAGGATGTAGTCCGCAGATTTGGCTCTCCCTGTGCAGCGATGCGGGATATGGGGCGCGCTGTAACACCGGCTATTGACGCGCTTGTTCTCCAACTGAATATAAATATTCCGGTTCTGGCCTGTCACCAACACTTTCTTGCCGACATTGGTAAAGATCTTTTGGAGCCCCCTCATTCTGAGCTGCGGGGTCTTTTTAGCCGAACAAAGGTACGCCCAAAACTGCGCAGTTTGGTTAGAGACCTCGGTCGAAAGATTGGTGAGCAAATTAATGAGGCACGTAAAGCAGTTCAACAATGGCAATCGATGGCCGAGGCCAATTACAGCCTTCCGGCGGGACGAGATGGATTGGCTGTTGTTCGTGCCATGGCCCAGTGGACGCTGGACTACAAGGCCGACGCAACAGGCCTCGACTTTCCCTTCGACCGACCCTATTTGGACCTTTACAACAGGTGTATAATCGTACTACGAGCCCTTGATGCCTTCGGTCGCATTGCCCCCGATGATCGAAAAGTGCTTAGTGCTATCAAGCGTCTTCATCGCGTCGTGGCCTCAGTGTCCTGTGAAGTTCCTTATCTGCAGGCCGTCCGAAGGCTACGCCGACGTGCTGCGTTGTTCGATGAGCTCAGAGACAATCTGCGGTTAGCTTCTAAATTGCCAGAGAACGAATCAGAGGATGATCTCAATACCATGCAAAAAGATTTTGATAAATGGATCGCAGAGGTAAATAAACGCCGTTCAGAACCAAGACCATCAGAAGATATCCGCAATGCAATTGATGTTATCATCAAGCATGTCGACACACATGGAGATAATCTTTGGGGACACATTATTGCCTTGCCCGAATATGCAGGTGGTGGTATACGACTTGTCGCGCGGACAAATGAACTATCTGAGAATTTTTTCAATAAAATAAAACATTCGGAACGGCGTCGAAGTGGCCGAAAAAATCTTGCACAGGATCTTGAACATCTACCAGCATCAGCTGCTTTAGCGTACAATTTAAAGGATGTTGATTATGTCAGTATTGTCTGTGGATCACTCGACAAGCTTCCGCACGCATTCGCCCGCCTGGATCAAGAAGAACAAAGTAGACGGCAAAAAGACTTGGCTTCAACAAAACCCAAAGATCTGGAGCGAGTGCTTCAGCTCTCTACATCTTCTCTATCCACAGCAGATAGATGTATAGTCAGAACCGATGCTATGGATCGGAGAATTAAAAAAGCTGCTAGTAGTAGGGC
>SDWK01000670.1 GCA_004195335.1 Shewanella sp. | reverse complement strand
GTGATAACTATGTTTCGGTATTGCCCCTGCCTTGGATCATGGAGCAGGTGTACGTGGTTGGCCAGGCGTTGATAGCCAGACAGATAGTGAATTTTGTCGAAGAGCAGGAAACCATGATGGCCGATCTTCGTGAAATAGGCCCGAGCTTTGTCCTGCTCGCTCCCAGAGTATGGGAAGGGATATTGGCCGATGTGCAGGCGCGAATGATGGACTCTTCCCGTTTGAAGCAGGCACTGTTTAATTTCGCTTTGAACAGGGCACAGAAAAGTTTACAGCAGGGAAGAAAATCCCGTCTGGCCGATCTTATATTGATGAAGGCACTGCGAGACAGACTCGGCTTCTCATTTTTAAAATCCGCCGCGACAGGGGGCGCCGCCATGGGCCCGGATACTTTCAGATTCTTCCAGAGTATCGGCATACCTCTGCGTCAACTCTATGGTCAGACCGAGATGTGTGGGGCATACACGATACACATGCAAGATGATGTGGATTACGACAGCGTCGGTGTCGCCTTCGATAGCGCCGAGGTTAAGGTCATCAATTGTGACAGCGAAGGCGTAGGCGAGGTGATTGCAAAAACCTTAGGCATGTTCAATGGTTACCTTGGTGATCAGGAGGCGTTCGACGAAGATGTGAAACAGGGATGGATGCATACCGGAGATGCGGGTTATTTCAAGCCGTCGGGACACCTTGTGGTTATCGACAGGATTAAAGATTTGGCAAAAACCAGCCAAGGTATTCAATACTCCCCTCAATACATAGAGAACAAGCTCAAGTTCTCCTCCTTTATCGGTGAGGCGGTGATCTTGGGTAAAGATAGGCCCTATCTGTCGGCCATCTTATGCATACGTTTCAGTATCGTGTCTAAGTGGGCCGAACAACATGGCCTCTCCTTTACCAACTACACCAACCTGTCATCGCAGCCTGAGGTCTATCAAAAACTGTCTGAAGAGATTGAGATCGTGAATCAATCACTACCCGATGCGCAGAAAATTAGTAAATTTATCCTCCTGTATAAGGAGCTTGATGCCGATGATGGTGAGTTAACTCGTACCCGAAAAGTCAGGCGTGGTGTGATAGCCGATAAGTACGGCGACATCATCACATCTATCTATAACGATAAGCCCCATGTGGATATCGATACCGTGATCACCTTTCAGGATGGCAGTAAGTCACGAATTCAGACCCAACTTAAGGTTGAATCAGTTATCGAGACGACCAGTGTATCTGAGTCAGAAATAGAGCAAAGGAGAGCCTCATGAACTTTGAATTACTGCTACAACTCATCATCAACGGCCTGATTGTCGGCTTACTGTATGGCGTTGTGGGCATGTGTTTTGTCTTAGTCTATAAATCGACTCAGATTGTTAACTTCGCCCAGGGAGAGTTCCTGCTGGTGGGCGCCTGGGTGTGTTGGGCATTCTTAGTCTATATGGAGCTGCCGTTCGTGGTCGGCTTTTTGTTGACCCTGTGTTTTATGGCCCTGTTTGGTGTGCTGCTACAGATGATAGTTCTGCGCCCCATGATAGGTGAGCCCATTATCTCGGTCATCATGGTGACGATAGGGCTGTCGATATTCTTTCAGTCATTAACGAAATGGATATTTGGCGTTTCACCTCAGAGTTACCCCAAGGTCTTCGATACTCACTCTATCTCTATCTTTGGCCTCAACGTTGAACTGGCTTATCTGATGAGCACTGTCATCGCGCTGTGCATCATGGTGGGTTTCTTCTTCTTCTTTAAATACTCAAAGCATGGTCTGGCGATGCGGGCGACGGCATTCGATCAGCAGGTCGCTCAGAGCTTGGGCATATCGGTTAAGCAAGTCTTCGCCATGAGCTGGGGCATTGCGGCCACCGTTTCGGCTACGGCGGGTGTGGTGATTGGCATGGTTAACGGAGTCTCAGACTCCTTGTCAGCCATCGGTATCAAGGTGTTCCCGGCGGTGATATTAGGCGGATTAGACTCCATCGTGGGCGCTATCGTGGGCGGTGTGATCATCGGCGTCTTAGAGAACGTTGCCGAGTTCTTCGACAGTCAGTACTTACACATAGGCAACATGTATGACATCGCGCCGTTTTATGTGCTGCTAGTGATCCTCTGGTTTAAGCCCTATGGCCTGTTTGGTACCCGAGATATCGAGCGCATTTAGGCTCGGTTGTGACTCTCTCAGGTAAATTCAAGCTCGAAAGATAAACAGGCCCTAGCAGGCTGCAATTACAGTTCAAGGAGTTTTTTATGTCTAGTTTGGCAATGCGTCCATGCGGAGATTTCAGAACCAGTTACAAGAAAGACAACACTATCTTTGAGACCAAGACAATACGTTTGATGGCCATCCTAGCCATCGCGGTCGCTTGTCTGGCACCTCTGGTTTTGGATGGCTATTTTTTAACCCTATTTATTCAGATCTCATATTTGGGGATCGCAGCGCTGGGGCTAAATATCCTAGTGGGTTTCACCGGACAGATCTCTTTGGGTCATGGTGCCTTCTTCGGTTTCGGTGCATTTGCATCAGCTTGGCTTAACACCAGTTTTAATATTCCGGTAGCCCTGTGTATCCCCTTAGCGGGCTTCTTAACAATGGCAGTGGGTATGATATTTGGTATGCCCGCCGCACGTATAAAAGGACTTTATCTGGCGATTGCGACATTGGCGGCCCAGTTTATTATCGAAGACTTTTTTGCCCGAGCTGATTGGTTCTCTGGTGGTTCATCGGGCTCGATGGCGGCACCGGTAAACCTGTTCGGTTTCGAGTTTGATACAGACCAAAGCTTCTACTATATCGCCCTATTCGCCTTAGTCTTTATGTACATCTGGGGTTGTAACCTGATGCGCAGCCGAGATGGTCGTGCGTTTGTGGCGGTACGTGACCACTATCTTTCGGCCGAGATCATGGGGGTGAAGTTAAATAAGTATCGCTTACTGTCATTTGGCATCTCCTCATTCTATGCGGGGATCGGCGGGGCGTTATATGCGCACTATCTTGGTTATGTGTCGGCGGAAGGGTTCACCATTTTCATGTCGATACAGTTTCTGGCCATGATCATCATCGGTGGACTGGGCTCGATTAAGGGAACCTTGATGGGCGTCATCTTCATGGTGCTTCTGCCTGAGATGTTAGAAGCGGGCGTGGGACTGATGAAATATACCGATTGGGGCAACATTCCTATGGTGACCGACGGTCTGGCTTATATCAAAGAGATGGCAATCGGTCTGGTGATCATCTTGTTCCTTATTTTTGAGCCAGAAGGACTCGCCCATCGCTGGGCGCAAATAAAGAACTATTGGAAATTTTACCCATTTGCTTACTAAGAAAGCGATTCGTTTCAAGCAGTGTAAAAGCAAGCCGCAGAAGGACTTTGTTAAGTAGTCGAAGCCATTTGCTAACGATTAACTCGTAACTATAAGTTTCAACGACAAACTTCTAACTATAAAAAGTACCGGCGTTCAGCCACTATTTTGAAGGAATATGACATGTATAAAAAATTAATACTCGCCTCATCTCTCGCACCTGCACTATTTGGTGTTACTAGCCTGGCTAGCGCCGAGGAGGCTATTTTCGTCGGCCATCTTGCCGATATGTCCGGCCCGACAGCATTTGTGGGCAAACCCTATGCTGATGGAGTAAGAGATTCACTCGCCTACATCAACACCCATGGCGGCATAAGTGGGACTAAACTCGAATATGAGACCATAGATTATGGCTACAAGGTGCCTCAGGCTATCGCCTCATACAAAAAATGGCAGTCGCGTAAGAATATGGTAGCGATGCAGGGCTGGGGAACAGCCGATACCGAGGCGCTTATCTCTTTTGCCGCTAAAGATCATACGCCTATTTTCTCCGCTTCCTACTCGGGACACTTGACCGATCCTAAGGGACTTAATCCCAAGACCAAAAAACCAGCACCTTACAACTTTTTCTATGGTGCGTCCTATTCCGACTCTTGCCGTGGTCTGGTTCAGTGGGCCGCCAAAGACTGGCAAGCCAAAGGGGCCAAGGGTAAGCCTAAATTTACCCACATCGGCGCGAATCATCCTTTCCCGAATGCGCCTAAGGCCGCTTGCGCCGAGTATGCTACTGAGCTTGGATTTGAGGTACAGCCTGCGGTTGTTATTTCGATGAAGCCAGGAGATTTTAAGGCACAGTGCCTTAGCCTGAAGAGCTCGGGTACCAACTATGGTTATATCGGTAACTTAGGTGGCTCGGTGCAGTCACTGGTTAAATCCTGTAATACGGTTGGCACCGAGATCCAGTTTATGTCCAATATCTGGGGCGGTGACAAGCTGGTATTTAAAGCGGCTGGCGAGGGGATTAAAGATTATATTTTCCCAACCATGACGCCATTTTGGACCGATGAAGTACCGGGCATGAAGTTGGTGCGTGAGATCTCAAAAATGTCTGACAGCTCAGGCAGTAAAGAGCGTCTGCACCATTACATTCGTGGGGTTTGCTCAACCTTCTTTATGAAAGAGTCGATGGAGTGGGCCAAGGCTAACGGCGGCGTGACTGGTGAGAACGTTAAGAAAGGCATGTATGCCCATAAAAACTGGGTACCTAAGGGACTCGAAGGTGTGTGTCTGGCAGCGACATGGACCCCAGATGATCACCGTGGCATCAACCAGGTGAATATCTATAAGGGTAACTTCAATGGCGGCGATATTCGCGTCGAGAAGGCCGATCAGGTGACTCTGGAACGTCGTATTGACTGGTTAGGTTATTAATCTTTTTGGGGCGTAACTTAATTGCGCCCCCCATTTTTTAGGGAGTATGTATGACACAAGCAGCTCAGATCCAAAAGGCGCCACCCGTGTTATCCATCAATAATATCGAAGTTGTCTACGATGATGTTATCCAGGTGCTCAGAGGCGTGAGCATTGAGGTGCCGCAAGGCAAGATAGTCACTCTTTTAGGGCCCAATGGCGCAGGAAAGTCCACTACGCTTAAGGCGATTTCCGGATTACTGAAAACAGAAAATGGTGATGTTACCCGGGGTGATATTCGCTTCATGGGCGAGCAGATAGATAAGAAAAACGCCGATGAAATTGTTCGCTCTGGTGTATTTCAGGTGATGGAGGGACGCCGTATCATCGAAGATATGTCGGTAATTGAGAACCTGAAGTTAGGCGCTTATACCCGAAGTGATAATCATGTAAACCAGGATATTGAGATGGTATTTGATTATTTTCCTCGCCTCAAGGAGCGGACGGGCTTGGCCGGATACCTCTCCGGTGGAGAGCAACAGATGCTCGCCATTGGCCGAGCCTTGATGGCGCGTCCTAAGATGATCTGTCTCGATGAGCCCTCGATGGGGTTATCGCCACTGTTAGTAAAAGAGGTCTTCGGCATCATAAATAAGATCAACAAGGAGCAGGGGATCACGATGTTACTGGTGGAGCAAAATGCCAATTACGCCCTCAAGGCTGCCGATTACGGCTATATCATGGAGTCCGGGAAAATCGTGTTAGATGGGACTAGTGAGCAGTTGTTGAGCAACGAAGATGTGAAAGAGTTCTATTTAGGTGGTGGTAACGAGAAGAGAAAAAGTTTCAAAAATTTAAAGTCTTATAAGCGTCGCAAGCGTTGGCTGTAGCGCTGGACGTTATGATGGTAGAGAGGATGGTGGTATGAATAGCGTATATGATCCTAATGAGTTGCAGAGCCAGACCCGGCGTGAGAGCGAACTGTTCGCTCGTTTACCGGATTTTCTGGCTTATGCCAAACAGGAGTGTGCCCACTATCGGCGCATTCTCAATGATATCGATGTGACCGTTATTTCGAATCGGCAGTCATTGACGTCTGTGCCTATCACGAGAAAATCGGATCTGATTGGCCTGCAGGCGAAGAACATGCCGTTTGCCGGACTGAATGCGTCAAGTTCGACGCCGAGCCGAATTTTTCAATCTCCCGGCCCTATTTTTGAGCCAGAGCACGACAGCAAAGATTGGTGGCGTATGGGGGCTGCTTTTTACGCCGCAGGTTTTCGCGCCGGAGATCGGGTGCAAAACTGCCTCTCTTATCATCTCAGCCCCGGCGGTTTTATCATGGACTCAGGGGCTAAAGCCTGTGGTTGTACGGTGATCCCCGCAGGACCTGGGCAAACGGAGCAGCAGCTGGATATTATCGAGCAGCTCAGACCCCAAGGGTACAGTGGCACGCCATCATTTTTAAATATTTTACTGCAGAAGGCGAAAGAACAGGGGCGTGACATCTCCTCGATTAACAAGGCGCTGGTATCGGGTGAGGCACTTACTAAATCGTTGCAAGCGGCATTTATCGAGGCGGGAGTGTCGGTGAGTCAGGCCTACGCCACCGCCGATATCGGCTTAATCGCCTTTGAGACTGCCCCAGACTGTGGTTTGGTGATCGCCGAAGATATTCTGGTGGAAATTGTCAGGCCAGGTAGCCAGGAGGTGGTCGCCGATGGTGAAATTGGTGAAGTGGTGGTGACCAGCTTTAATCGGGATTACCCCCTTGTCCGCTTCGCCACCGGCGATCTGTCATCCATCATGGCGGGAGTCAGCCCCTGTGGCAGAACCAATATGCGGATAAGAGGTTGGCAGGGACGGGCAGATCAAACCACTAAGGTCAAAGGGATGTTTATCCACCCAGAGCAGGTGGAGCGCATAAGGTTGCGTCACAAGCAGATCGCCAAGGTGAGATTAGTGGTCACCAATATCGATGAAAACGATCAGATGACGTTGCACTGCGAGGTGGGTGACGCCGAAAGGGCAAGTATAGATATGACTCAAGTTGCCCAGACGATGAAGGCCATCACTAAGCTCACGGGTTATGTCGAGCCTGTTGCCCCAGGCAGTTTGAGTGATGACGGTATCGTCATAGAAGATTTGAGATAGTCCGCGGCGCTTTGTGAATGTTATAGACAGTAGCGAGGATAAAAAACGCCCTCAGGTTCAGACCTGAGGGCGTTTTTATTGACTCTTGTTTTAAGACGTTTTATGCCACGAAGCTTAAGTCGTTTAACTTTAGTTTAGTGGCTTAGACTAAGTTTCTTACTTAGCAGACTTAAGGAAGTCGATAATTTGATCGAATGGGATCTCTTGCTTCTCACCCGTGCGGCGATTCTTATATTCGAACACTCCGGCATCGATATTACGATCGCCAATCACGACAACGTGAGGCAGACCGATAAGTTCCATATCGGCAAACATCACACCGGCACGCTCTTTACGATCATCAAACAGCACTTCGATACCCGCATCGTTCAAATCTTGATATAGCTTTTCAGCCATATCCTGAACGCGATGAGACTTATGCATGTTCATCGGTAAGATACCGACTCTAAATGGAGCAATCGCATCCGGCCAGGTGATACCGCGGTCATCGTGGTTTTGCTCAATAGCAGCGGCAACCATACGGCTAACGCCCACGCCATAACAACCCATTAATAAGGTTTTGGCCTTACCATTGTGGTCGAGTACATTGGCGTTCATCGCTTTAGAGTAGTTATCACCCAGCTGGAAGATATGACCGACTTCAATACCACGAAGCAAGGCGATAGTTCCTTGGCCACAAGGACTAGGCTCGCCTTCGATGATGTTACGTATATCGAATGCTTCGGCTTCTGGAAGATCGCGTTCCCAGTTGATACCAAACAAATGTTTGTTATCTTGGTTTGCACCGGCGCCGAAATCACTCATCACGCTAACGCCATGGTCGATATAGACAGGGATCTCAAGGCCAACAGGACCAATAGAACCTGGGCCTGCACCAATGGCTTTACGAATATCGGCTTCGTCAGCAAATTCGAACGGAGCCAGTACTGCTGGGATCTTCTCGGCTTTAACTTCGTTAAGCTCATGATCGCCACGAACAACAAGGGCTACCAGAGGTGTTTCTTCTGTGGCACCTTTAACGATAAGGGTTTTCACTGTTTTGTCGATAGCGATGCCATGTTGCTCAACCAATTCTGCAATGGTTTTAGCATTTGGCGTGTCGACCAAGGTCATCTCTTGGCTGGCTTGCTGACGAGTTTCAGAAGGCATCGGTGCTTCGGCTTTCTCTATGTTGGCCGCGTAATCGCTCATCGTCGAGTAGGCAATCAGGTCTTCACCACTGTTCGCCAGGACGTGGAACTCGTGTGACATGCTGCCACCGATAGAACCGGTATCGGCAATCACTGGGCGGAAAGCTAAACCAAGACGATTCAAAATGTTGCTATAAGCCTGGAACATAGACTCGTAAGTCTCGTCCATCGTCTCTTGATCTAAATGGAAAGAGTAAGCGTCTTTCATCAAGAATTCACGTGAACGCATCACACCGAAACGAGGACGAACTTCATCGCGGAACTTAGTCTGGATCTGAAACAGGTTCAGTGGCAACTGCTTATAAGAGTTAACCTCTTTACGTACGATATCGGTGATCACTTCTTCGTGAGTCGGGCCAAGCACGAAGTCACGGTTATGGCGGTCTTGGAAACGCAGTAGCTCAGGACCAAATTTATCCAAGCGACCTGATTCTACCCAAAGATCAGCAGGCTGAACCATAGGCATCAGGATTTCAACAGAACCGGCTTTATTCATCTCTTCACGGACGATAGCTTCTACCTTGCGCAGCACACGAAGTCCTGTCGGCAACCAGCTGTAAAGACCTGAAGCGTTACGACGGATCATGCCGGCACGTAACATTAATTGATGACTGATCACCTCTGCATCAGCAGGGGTCTCTTTTTGAGTTGAAAGCAGGTACTTGCTAACGCGCATTACCGATATCCAGTTATTGAAATAAATAGGGCGACATTTTAGCATCTGTGGGGTTTCTGTCTACCAAGTTATCGCCCCTTGGAATGAAGGTGGATTACATTTTGTGTATATATTGGCGAGTTTATTGAAGTTTTAATCTTCATGACTATCTATCGCCTTCAGTGGGGGATGTATAGGGGGATACAAATAATGTCGTGATGACAAGGTCAGGGATGTTCCCTACATCATAATGACATTTCCCATATCCCCATGGGTCAGATATCATGGGTCGGCTATGTCATCGAAGCTTATGCCTCATCTACATCTGCAGATTTACAAGAAAGTTTTCTTCTTCGATCTAAGTTTCATCAAATTCAACTTTGTCTATAATAATTCAAGGGAGACAAGCTTGCGGTTATGTACACCTTGCTATTGTAAAT
>SDWK01000965.1 GCA_004195335.1 Shewanella sp. | reverse complement strand
TAACTACACATTGCTTGAAAATAAATTAGGACACAATTTAAAATGACCTAAAGAGTATCAAAATTATTTTTCTCGAGTCATTTTTCTGTTCACCATAATATCCGTTTTATTTATTACCTTTATACATAAAAATCTTCTCAAACATTAAATGACAACGTTTGAGAAGATTATATATTGTCTTTCAGTGTTACAAAGAATAATCATGCTTATTAGTATCTAAGATTTTACCTCAAAAACTAGCATCTTTTCATGATTGTTATCCACCAGCAACAGGGCTAAGAAAGACCAGCTCATCGCCATCTTTTAGCAGTACAGATAATCTGTTGATTTTAGTTAAAGGTGTTTTATTGAGCATCATTATCGAATGAGTAAGGTGGTGTCTTTTGATATTCGGATATTTCCTGACGATCCATTCGATTGTTTGTGTAACCGTACCTTCATTACAGTTCACTTCTTTGATATCATGATCGATACGTAACGCTCCAAAAAATTTAATTGTAATCATGATTGAGCAACCCCAACTTTTTAAGTCGTTTGTTAGTTGGTATACCTTCCGAAGTCCACCCTCTTAATTTATAATACGACTGAATCATCTCTTCTAATTTCACTTTGCTCTCTGGCTGATCAGAACGTTGAAGTTCTTTAGTCAATCGACTAGGTAGTTTATCATCAGTAGCTTTTAGCCCTTGTCTGATGTTTACCAAACGTTCTAAATTATAACCTCTTTCACCAGCTAACATGAATTTTCCAATAGTCATCTTAAAGCCTGAAATTTGTTTTATAGAATAAGGATGCTGTAATATCTTTTTCATATTAAAATTCATCACCCAAGTGTTATTATGTACCCATCCAGTGATACCACCAAAACTTGGAATTAGCTTGTTTATGATTCTTATCATGAGGTGATTCGGCTTATTCAACAGAAAACTTGGTAACATAGCATAGGTTGTAAAGATACAACTTCCACTCGCCGAAACAGCTTCCATTAAATCTTGAAATAAAATAGTAAAAGCTGCCTTACCCTTTGTTGTTTTTCCATCCACATTAAGACCTAAACCTTCAAGTATCACAAGATAACCACCATTGATGTGACATCCCCCACGGTTTGAAGTAGCATAACCAAGTCCCATACCTTGAGCAACTCGTGGCTCATAAGCCGCAAGTTCCATACCTTTCACATGGATGGCATAAGCTTCTCCACCATATTTAGCTGAAAGACGTTTCGTGCCTTCAGCTAAATCAAGACCTATACCTTCTTTTACAGCTACTTTTCTAACCAATTCTTCTAGTTCATTATTTTCACCAAAAGCTAGACCATTGTCCCAGAGACCATTTGCATTAAGCTCCATTGCTAGTCCCACAGTACTTCCAAAAGTAATGGTATCAAGTCCGTATTCATCGCACAAATGGTTTAAGTTTATAATCTTTTGAAGATCATTGTTTAATATATTGCTACCTAATAAACCCAGAGATTCAAGCTCTGGACCTTTGACAGTTTTACCATAAGCAGTTACTACTCTTTTATGCCCTTGGTGCCGCGTCTTTTCAGGTACTTATCCCAGTAAAAGTCATCGGCATTGTCTCTACTAACCAGCGCCAGACCGTTGTCGGCGTAGGGGATCTGCATCGGGTTGTAACCCATGCGTTTGTAGTCGTTCATCGGGTCGATCAGATCGGAATGTTTGGCCAGATACAAAAACAGCATGCCGAAATAACCCTGCACCCCCTGGTTGGGGTTCAGTGCGCCCCAGATGTCGCCTTCCTTGATCATGTCCAGAACTTTCTCGTTAACATCACAGTTTAGTATTTTGATGTTTCCGCCAAGTTCCTTGGCGGCTTGGGCGGCACCCATGGCCGAGGTGGCTTCCGGCATGAATATCGCGCCAAGTTTAGGATGGGCCTGGGCCATGGTGAGGGTGGCCTGGTAGGCCTTGTTGGCATCCTGATTGGATGCTGCACCGGCCACGACTTTAATGTCAGGGTACTTGGTTTCGATGCGTTTGATAAAAGATTTGACCCGCAGATCATGATTGTCCTGACCGGGGTTTTGAAGGGTTGCCACTTCGCCTTTGCCGCCTAATAGTTCGGCAATTTTGTCGGCTGCAAAGTAACCTTCACGAACGTTGTCGGAAGTGATGTAGGATACGCGTTTGCTGTTGGGTGAATCCGCAGCAAAGGTTACCACCGGGATGCCCATTTCATAAGCGCGGTTAATGGGTTCAATGAAAGGATCCGGGTTCATCGGGTGCAGGAAGATGCCGGCCGGCTTTTTGGCCAGGATCTGTTCGAACGCAGCCAGCTGTTTGTTGACGTCATATTCCGGGGTGCCGGTGTAGACGGTCTTTACGCCCAGCTGTTGGCCGGCCTGTTTGAACATTTCATAGACCGGAAACCAGTATTCTACGCCCGATACCATGACGCACATATAGTAGGTTTCACTCGGATCCCCTTTGAAGAACGATTTTTCTGCCAATGTGGGACCTGCGCTTAAGATCATCAGGGACACTATCATTATTCCGATTACTAATTTCTTCATCTTTTTCCTCCAATCTCTGTTGTAGTTAAATATCCGACCCGTTGCCGCATCAGAAAA
>SDWK01000661.1 GCA_004195335.1 Shewanella sp. | reverse complement strand
TACGTCTAACATCTTACGTCTAACATCTTACGTCTAACATCTTACGTCTAACATCTTACGTCTAACATCTTACGTCTAACATCTTACGTCTAACATCTTGCGTCTAACATCTTGCGTCTAACATCTTGCGTCTAACATCTTGCGTCTAACATCTTACGTCTAACATCTTGCGTCTAACATCTTACGTCTAACATCTTACGTCTAACATCTTACGTCTAACATCTATCTTCAAAAATATCTTACAAAGGGTGTAACTAAAATGACTATTTGGTGTTACTCCTTTTAGTATTCGAAACCTATATCTGTTACTTCTTGACCTTATTCATAAGGGAAGTGAGATGCCTAGGTTTTTACTCGAACCAGCATTATATGTTCAGGCGCGATTGCTGTTGTCAGCTTAGTGTCCATATTCATCACTTATATAAAGTGCTATGAATGGCTTTTAGGTTCGCCTGTATAAAACTTAAAACTGCTCAGGACTCCTTTAGGATAATGATTATTTAAAATTGACCCTATTATATAAGCGTAGCATGGTGAAGCATTTTCTGTTCGATTTCTGGTTTTTCAGTAGGCGGTACATTGAGCCCCGCCATTTTGAAATAATTCAAAAATACTAAGCGGCGTATTCCTCTTCTAAATCCAGTCCAGTGTCCTCTTCAGTCGCTCCCTCTTGTCGTTTGAGTGAGGCATGTCTTTGTGCTTCTGGTTTATGGGTGACTCTGTTCAACTGTTTCTCTAGCTTTTGCCCCATCGCGTTAATTGCGCTATAAAGATCTTCATGTTTTGCTTGAGCAAAAAGCGTGCTATTTGGGATGCCGACGGAGGCTTCAATTTTAAAGAGCTGTTTCTCTTGAGTTATGATTACATGAGGGTTAATCAACTGCACATCATGTCTTGAAAGTCTTTCCAGACGGGCTTCTATGCGTTCGCGAATAAGGGCAGTGACTTCAAGGTGTTTGCTTGTAATCTTTGTCATATGTCGAACCTTTTGTTGTTTCCTTGAATTCAGACTACCAATATTCTCCATGAAAGTCGTGATCTAGATCACGTTTTGTTAGCTGTTTTATGCCGTTCGTCTTTTATTTGATCACTTGAGCAAATTTAGGAAATAACTGCGATAAAACGCTTGAAAAGGAACTTAAACAGGCTCATATTCGAATAGATAAGTTTAGTTACTTTTTTTATTTGCCTCACAAAACTGCTTCAAATATCATCCGCCACACTATTAATAAACGTCGTTCATTGAGTTTCAATTCGGGTCAGAAAATGCAAACAAAGATAAAAGTCTGGGATCTCCCGGTCAGGGTTTTTCACTGGGGAATGATAGTTCTGTTAGGTGGACTTTGGTGGACAGCCGATGCCGGAGAGATGGAGTGGCATCAGGTGTTGGCTTATTGCCTTATGATTTTCATTATTTTTCGTTTGGTGTGGGGCGTCGTTGGTAGCGATACTGCTCGATTCAGTCAATTTATAAAACACCCTAAAACCGTTTTGGGCTATGTAAAGCATACTAAGCAGCAGGGGGTAACAGCTAGCATAGGACATAACCCATTGGGAGGGTATATGGTGTTGGCTTTGATTGCTTTAGTGACGTTGCAACTCTCAACTGGTCTATTTTCTACCGATGAGATTTTCACAGAAGGGCCTCTGTACTCTTTTGTTTCTAGTGAAATCGGCGCCTCGATGAGTTGGCTACATAAAAAAATCTTTTATGTCATGCTTGGTTTTGCGGCAATTCATGTTTTAGCGGTGCTTTTCCATGGTGTGAAAGGGGATAAACTTGTACGGCCTATGCTTAGTGGTTATAAGCGGGTGCCGGGGAAACAGAATGTAGAGTTAACGTTTAAACCATTATTGATGGCTTTGGTGTTGTTGCTAGCCGTCGGTGGCGTGGTAACGAATTATTTAATCTGGCCGATAATCGATATGCTTTAAGTTAGATAAACGAGCAACGAGTTGTTTAAGCTCGTTGCTTTGCTCTATTGCAAGCGGACTGTAACTCGAGTTAGTCCTTCTTATACACGTCGTGACAGCCTTTGCAGTTTTTAGCTGTTTTCATAAAGGCTTGTTTCAGCGCTTTTCTGTCGTCCGACTTCGAGGCTATGGCGAGAGCGGCTGAATCTTCCTGAAGTTGCTTCATCTTGGCATCAAAGTCAGACTTTTCAGCCCAGATCTTAGAAAGAGCACCCGTTTCCCCTTTATCAGAACCTTCAATGAACCCTTCTAAGGGGAGCTTAGACAATGCAGCTACATTTTCGGCGCGTAGGTTGAAGACTTGAGCATCGAATGGCTTCTTTCCTTTTAACATGGCGCCCATGTCACCGAAGTTATACGCCATCAAACTAAATGCAGATTGACGATAGTGAATCGCATCATCAGTTTCTTTGAAGTTGTTTGCTTGTGCTGTAGTGGCTAAAACAGAGCCTACAATACAGGCTAAAATGGATTTTTTCAGGTTGCTCTTCATGTTATTGTTCTCACGTTTATTCTGGTTATGTGACATTGCTCCGCTATTGTATTCTTTTTTCATATCGATATACCATCCAAATTTTCAGTCGTTTACATGTAAAGATGAAACAATGCATGACTGCTGCTCTATCAGGAAAATCGTTAAAAAATCTTCGTAATGCTATTTGTATCGTTTGGTTTTTCTTAGATACTTGGTAAACTACATGTAATGCCATACCAGTACGATGAGGGAACGAATGAGAGCTGAATGGGGACTAGTATTAGAGAAAGTGGTGAATCACCATGATCACAACGCATTGTTAGAGTTGTTCGAATTACTGCTGACTGAAGATGAACGCAGTGCTATCGCTGGTCGACTTAAGGTTTTTCAAGCATTACTTAAGGGGGATATGAGCCAGCGTCAGATAGCTTGCGAATTTCAAATAAGTATTGCGACCATTACGCGCTGCTCAAATTATCTTAAACATATGTCAGTTGAGCAGCGAGAAAAAATTAAACATTTGATATTAGAGTAAGCTAATCGTTAAGTGTTGGGGTAACTTTGTGAGTCGCAAAGGCTATGACGTCTGTTTGAGGAGCGTTGAATTAAAATGTAAAGGGAGTAAACCATTAAGCCTGTTCCGATCACAGCTCCAACCTTAGTCGGATATAGTTTAAATATCACAGTCGCTACGAATAGATAGATAAAGGGAACAAAATTATAGAGTGAGGTGGGAAGTTTACCTGACTTTCGTTTTCGAAGAGGATCCGTACGTCTGTTTTGTGAACGCATATTATAGATTTTTGCACCTAGTGCAAATACGATCATTGCAAAGAAGATTGCCGCTTTCTGTTCCAGCATCAAGATACAGGCAGTGCCTATGGAGATATAGCTAAAGGGTAAAACTTCATATACTAATTTGGCGATCATAAACATTCCTTTGTCTGAATCACAGCGTTCCATAGCGAATAAGCGCATTAAATAAACACTACGCATTATAGATGAAAAAAAGCCCATAGCACTATTTTTAGTATTATGGGCTTAGATTGATTTAATATGAGTGGTTGCTAAATAGTAACCCTCTCATCTAAATATTGTGAGACTAGTGTCTGCAGCCGCAACCGCCATTACCGTCACAGCCTTCTTTAGCTGGCTCATCCTGCTTGTCGCTGCAACAACCACCTTCATGACTATGTTCATGATCTGAGCCGCCACAACAACCGCCTTCATGGCCCTGTTCAGAACCACAGCCGCCTTGAGCATGGATATGACCGTGAGCGATCTCTTCTGCAGTAGCTTCACGAACATCAAGAACTTCAACGTTAAAGGTGAGTGCTTGACCGGCTAACGGATGATTTCCATCGACAATGACAATATCATCTTGCACTTCTTTAACTTCAACTGGGCGTTGACCCATTTCAGTTTCTGCGATAAAGCGCATACCAGGAACGATATCCTGAATATCACCGAATGCACTCAATGGCACTTCTTGTTTTAAACCATCATGATATGGGCCATAGCCATTTTCAGCGCTAACAGACACCTCAAGTTTATCACCAGCAACCTTGCCTTCAAGTTGAGACTCTAGGCCTGGGATCATATTTTCAGCCCCATGTAGGTAGAGCATTGGCTCACCTTCAAAAGAGTCTTCGACCAATTCGCCTTTGGCGTTTGATAAACGGTAGTGAATGCTTACAGCACTGTGTTGAGTGATTTTCATGTCGCCTCCAATTCAGAATGTGCGCGCATTCTATCTTGCTTTTTAATTGTTGGCGATGATTTGCATCAGCTTATGCGGTCGAGTTCACCTTAGAGAACTCAATTTTCTAGTATAGAAAAAGAGAAGGCATTTTTGTTAGCCGAATATTTAGGTGGTTAACTCGAATTTTCAGCCAAAATGGATGCGGATAAATGCGTTTATCGCTGGATGTAAGAATGAGTAAAACAGCTATTTTAGTATGTTGGTGAGCACATCGTTGTTAACTCTATTTTTTATCATTTTACTACGACTTTTCTTTTTTTTGCATTGATAAAGCTGTTATTAAATAGATTGTTACATCATTGCTTACGTTTACGTAACAGGTGGGTTTATCAAGCTAACTTATTCGATACCTGTGATATTGCTCTATAAAAATTTCTCACCTATGAATAAGGTGCTGTGATGATTCGAACTGAGTTCATTTGAAAAACTCACGAATAAAGGGTTGACATTAGCCCAAGAAAAAAGCAATTCTGTATTCATCAATTTTAAACTCTTTTGGATTAAGTGATTTTCAAATGAATTGCCTGAATATCGTTGTAACCACCATTATTACAACCACCACGATTATTTTCGTGGGGGCAGGCTGAACACACTCTGAAAGAATGTAAATAATAGCCCGCTCCCATAACAAGGAGCGGGCTTTTTTGTTTCTTAGGTAGCGCGGTACAAGGAGAGAATATGAAAGTAATGAAGTTTGGCGGTACCTCGCTGGCAAATTGGCAACGATTTAATGCGGCTGCAGATATTGTGGTCGATACTGCTAAGAGTGAACCGGTTGCCGTTGTTTTGTCAGCACCGGCGTCAGTAACCAATGGCCTGCTTGATATGGTCGATGTCGCTGTTAGTGGTGATGACTTTAAACCTGTGTTATCGGGGGTTGAGCAAGTCTTCAGTTCTCTTTATCAGAATGCTTCCTCAGTATTGCAACCTCAACAACTGGCCCCTTTAATGGAGCGTTTATCTCAGCAACTTAGTTTCTGGGAAAATAAGTTACTTGGCGTTAGCCTCTTAAATGAATGTCCCGATTTTGTTCGCGCCGAAATTCTTGTTGGTGGAGAAAAGCTTTCTGCAGCACTTATGGTGCAATTAATGGTTGCTAAAGGTCTCAGCTCTAACGTTTTCGAGCCGCAATCTCTATTTCTTGCTTCGGGCGACCCATTAGAATCTGTAGTCGATATTGAGTCGAGTAAAGCCCGCTTCAATCAAGTTTCGTTAGATGAAAACCGTGTTTGGGTGATGCCTGGTTTTACCGCCGGTGATAAAGAAGGCCGCACGGTTACTCTTGGAAGGAATGGTTCAGATTACTCTGCTGCGGTTCTAGCTGCATGCTTAGATGCCAGTTGTTGTGAAATCTGGACCGATGTTGACGGAGTCTATAATACCGATCCCCGAGTGGTGACAGATGCGAAATTACTCTCTCAGTTAAGCTACCAAGAAGCGATGGAGCTTTCCTATTTTGGTGCTAAGGTATTGCATCCAAAAACAATCTCTCCTATCGCGCAATACCATATTCCTTGCTACATCAGAAATAGCTTTAATCCAAAAGCCCCTGGAACGCTTGTTTCTAATAAAGCTGATGAAAGTGGCTTGAATGTAAAGGCTATCTCGAATTTAGATGAGCAAACCATGTTCGATATTTCCGGACCTGGAATGAAAGGTATGGTGGGAATGGCGAGTCGTACTCTTGGCGCCATCTCACGTTCGGGGATCTCCATCTCTCTAATTACTCAAAGCTCATCAGAATATAGCATCAGCTTTTGTGTGGCGACTCAAGATGCCGCTAAGGCAAAAGAGTCTTTGGAACTTGAATTCGAACTGGAATTAAAGAGTGACATTTTGGAACCAATAGAGATGAGACATGAATTAGCTATCGTCTCGTTAATTGGAGATGGGATGCGGACTCATAAAGGGGTGGCGGGGAAGTTTTTCCAGGCATTAGCTCAAGCGACAGTTAATATAATTGCTATCGCGCAGGGCTCCTCCGAGCGTTCAATATCAACGGTTATTGAGCAACGTAAAACCAAGCATGCGATATCAGCCTGTCATCAAAGCTTCTTCGATGTCCAACACTATCTCGACGTGTTCTTGGTGGGTTGCGGTAATGTAGGTGCTGGTTTACTCGAGCAGATCAAGCAGCAAGCTGAAATGTTGAAACAGCAACACATCACCATTCGCGTATGTGGTATTGCCAATTCCAGGCATATGTTACTCGATGCCAAAGGCGTGGATCTCAGTGGTTGGCAAAGCCTGCTATCAGATTGTCAGACTCAGTGTGATCTAGACTTCATGCTTAAGTGGGCTAAAGAGCAGCAACTACTCAATCCTGTGTTAGTTGACTGTACCTCCAGTGAGTATGTATCAGATAAATATCTGGATGTAATGAATGCAGGCTTGCATGTGGTTACTCCAAATAAGAAAGCGAATACTCGAGATATTGAGTATTACCGTGCACTACGCGCAACGGCATTGAAACAGCGCCGACAGTTCCTTTATGAAACAACAGTGGGTGCAGGCTTACCAGTGATAGATAACTTGAAAAAGTTATTATTTGCTGGGGATAAATTGCTCAAGTTTAATGGCATCTTATCAGGTTCTCTTTCCTATATATTCGGTATGCTCGATGAGGGGATGACACTTTCAGAGGCGACGGGAATAGCCAGAGACAAGTGTTTTACCGAGCCCGATCCACGCGATGATTTAAGTGGTCTGGATGTGGCGAGAAAGGTGCTGATATTAGCCCGAGAAGTGGGTTTAGATTTAGAGTTAAACGATATTAACATCGAATCTGTGTTGCCTGATTCTTTTGATGCTAATGGCGATGTTGAGACTTTCATGAGTAATCTGCCTAAGCTTGATCAGCAGATAGCACTTTGGGTAGAGAAAGCCCGTTCTGAAGGTAAAGTTCTTCGATATGTCGGGCAGATCGATGATGATGGTTGCCGCGTTAAAATCGCAGAAGTTGATGCAAGCGATCCTCTTTATAGTGTCAAAGGTGGGGAGAATGCACTGGCCTTCTATAGCCGTTACTATCAGCCTATTCCTTTTGTGTTGAGAGGTTATGGTGCAGGGACTGACGTTACCGCCGCGGGTGCATTTGCAGATCTATTGAGAACATTAAACTGGACACGGGAGATGAGCTCATGAGTCTGACTGTATATGCACTGGCTTCTATGGGAAATGATTGTGGGTTCGGGTTTGATCTGTTTAAAAGTGAAGTTGTAGAGGGGTCGTTATGAGTTTAACTGTATATGCACCGGCCTCTATGGGAAATGTTGGTGTTGGCTTTGATCTGCTCGGTGCGGCATTGGCGCCAATAGATGGCAGCCTGCTCGGAGATCGAGTTAGTATCTCATCGGCCGATAAAGGCATTCATTTGTCACTCGCCGGTCGTTGGGCTGAGAAGCTACCACAAGATCCAAAAGAGAATATTGTTTATCAATGTGCGGAGTTCTTTCTCAAGCAGCTGGGTAAAGAGGAGGGCCTTTTACTCATATTAGAGAAAAACCTTCCCGTAGGCAGTGGTTTGGGTTCGAGTGCAAGTTCCGTCGTAGCGGCTCTGTATGCGTTAAATGAATATTTCTCTCACCCTTATAATGAACAAGATTTATTGAGGCTGATGGGGAAGTTTGAGGGCATGATTAGCGGCTCGGTTCATTATGACAATGTCGCACCATGTTTCTTAGGTGGAATGCAATTGATGTTAGATACCCCTGAGAAAGTGTGTGATGGTATTCCAACATTTGAAAACTGGTATTGGGTTGTTGCATACCCAGGGATCTCACTATCAACCGCCAAAATGCGTGAGTTATTACCGAGTCAGTATGATAAGTCTGTGGCAATTGATTTTGGCCGTTATCTTAGCGCATTTGTTCATGCGTCATACCGTCAAGATGCCACTCTGGCGATTTCAGTGTTGAAAGATGTATTGGCTGAACCCTATCGTGCGTCGGCTATACCTGGTTATGAGGAGTCAAGAGCGGCACTAGCTGAAATAGGTATGCTAACGACTGGAATCTCAGGTAGCGGCCCCACTTTGTTCTCTGTTACGGATTGCTTAGAAACGGCAAATAAAGCCCAACAATGGCTTGAACAAAATTATCTAGAGCAAGCGGGATTTTCTCATATCTGTCGAATTGATGCTCAAGGCGTCCGTAAAACGGAAGATATTTAACAGATACAAAATATCAGTGTAAGGCAGATGTTTATTGCTCTCTGAATTGATAAATAAAAATTTGAAAAGGTATTAGAATCATGGAACTGTATAACCTAAAGCACCCAGAACAGGTGGTGAGTTTTACCCAAGCCTTGAAGTTAGGTCTGGGCAAAGACAGAGGACTGTTTTTTCCGAAGCAGATACCTGTTTTGGATGACGTAGAAGCACTTTTAGCATTGCCTTTTGTTGAACGCTGCAAAAAAGTACTCGGTGCCTGGTTATCATCTGAGCTTGGTCAAGATAAGGTGGATAATCTAGTAGAGAAAGCCTTTAATTTTGATCTCTCTCTTGTTAAAGCTGATGACAAACGATACTGCCTCGAGTTGTTTCATGGCCCTACATTAGCATTTAAAGACTTTGGCGCACGATTTATGGCCCAGTGTCTGAACGAACTCGCTTCAGGTGAAAAAATTAGTATTTTAACTGCAACCTCAGGTGATACCGGGGCGGCCGTTGCCGATGCATTCTTTGGTTTGGATAATATCCAGGTCGTGGTTTTGTATCCTAAAGGCAAGATCAGTTTACTGCAGGAAAAAATGTTTACCACACTGGGTGGCAATATACACACAGTATCGGTTGAGTCAGACTTTGATGCTTGTCAGGACTTAGTTAAGCGAGCGTTCGAAGATAGCGATGTTCGGGACGGCCTGCATCTGAACTCGGCTAACTCCATCAATATTAGTCGTCTGCTTGCTCAGATCTGTTATTACTTTGAGGC
>SDWK01000083.1 GCA_004195335.1 Shewanella sp. | reverse complement strand
AGATGTGTATAAGAGACAGGAAGAATGACCGTGGCTCCATGCTCAGCAAAACTGATCGCAGCAGCGCGCCCTATGCCGTCACCCGCGCCTGTAACGAGTATCGTTTTGTTAATAAGTAGATCTTTTGCAGCTTGATATTCCAACATGAGTCAATATTTCCTATCGACGGAAAAGCCCGCCACCTCTAGAGTCACTGATGTGATGAACACTTGTTTTAAACAAATGATTAATTATTGCTCGCCTATTCGTTAGTCGAATGTGACAAAATTGTAGCTAACTCAATATTTTTACGTTAACTTTAGCTTAGGTAAGGACTTAGAAAAGTCCTCTTTGGTCATACATTTCCACTATTGTGACCAATTTTTGATGAAAATAAAATTATTACAACAAGATTTGGGGAAAAAAGATGAAAAGACTCCTTTTGGGTGTTGCTATTGCATCTGCGCTTGGGCTTACAGGATGTAGCGAAGATAGTGTCGACGAACTGACGAAAAAGGTTGAGCCTCTGATCCCTGAGTCTCATTTAGTATTCGATCCTGCTAACGGCAAAGTCCCTTTGCCAAACGATCTCCTCTTTAGTGGCACAACCGATGGTACATTGACCATACCGGGTGAAAAAGCCGATGGAACCAGCGATTATACCGACCCCTCTATGGCGCTTGGCGCCCTCGATGGCTGGTCTACCACGGCACCTATCTCTATTACCGTTGAGCCTGCAACCGATCATGACGGCACCGTCCTATCCTTAGATGTTGCCTCGGTATTTCAACCCGGTGCGGTAAGAGTTTTTGAGGCGACAGTCGGCGGCCCGCTATCGATGGATCCTGAGTGTAAAGCCGCGCCTTCTGTGTCTGCTTGTAAGGTGGGTGCAGAACTTCAATTTGGCGTCGATTTTGTTTCTAAGGGCTCGGGAAATACGATTGCAATCGTGCCACTTAAGCCGTTGAAGCCAAATCAGTCATATATCTATGCAACGACCAATCTGATACAAGACTCCGAAGGTCGCGGCATCGCGCCATCGGGCACCTATCTGTTACTGAAATTAGATATCGAGACTAAACCCCTAGAAACTCCCGATCAGCTAATGCTACAAACATTGGTTAACAGCTACGAGAAGGGAATGTCAGCCGCTCATGGTGTCGATACTGAGACTATCAGTTACTCTGGACTATTTACCACTCAGTCGGTAGCAGATGTCTATGAGACCTCTAAATTACTCATGGTCGATCCAACTCCGGGTAATCCATTTGCGCCGTCTATGACGGTTCCGGCACCGCATCCTCTGGGGATCTCGGTGGCGCAAGCCGCTGGTTTGACTCCCGCCGATGGTCTTGCCTATGTGGTATCAAGTTTAGCCGATGTCTATACCGCCCAAGTGACCCTGCCGACCTATGGTACGTGTAATTCTGTTATGTGTGCTGGCATCGATGGTTTCTGGAAGGCCCTTGGCGATAGTCCCGTTTCGGTATTACTCGCACTTCAATCGGGTACAATGAGTCAGCAGACCTATGGCGCACAAGCGATGGCTTACGACATTGACCCTGCGGCAGGTATCGCCAATCCTGCACTCCTGGCCGGTAAGGCCTGGTTACTCGATGATGGCACTGCGGCGGATAAGGCTAAACATCTCACTAAGTTTAACCCTATCCCACAACCGACGGGCAGCGAGACTGTCCCTATCTTGATCTCTATGCCTAATGCTCAACGTCTTGCAGATTTCTATGCCGGTCAAGGTTTGCCATTCACGCCTCCAACGGCGGGTTGGCCAACGACTCTGGCTCTTCATGGTCTTGGTGGCGGTAAAGAGATGTCACTTGCTTATGCCGGTTCCTATGCGGCAATGGGTGTGGCGACTATCGCCATGGATATGCCTCTACATGGTGCACGTTCATTCGATGCCAACGGCGACGGAATTTATGAAGTATCAGCATCGGATCCCTCTTATGGAGCCGTTGTAGGAAATCCTGATGCGTTTAAGAACGGAAGCCCATTAGTCTTTATCAATATCGCAAGTACCTTGAGTGTGCGAGATAATTTCCGTCAGGGAACGGTAGACCATCTGGCCTTGAGAGCATCATTAACCGGCTTGGCCGGCGGACTCGCTCAGGCTCAGATGCCTCAGATGTTCGATATCACTAAAATGAGCGCACAGGGCTTGAGTCTAGGCGCTATAGTGGGAACCGATTTCGCAACTTACGCAAGTACCGGGTTAACCCATCCTGAGTCTGGTGCAGATTTAAGTTATGTTTACAAGCTTAATGCCGCATCGCTAGTGGCACCGACGGGTGGATTCGCTGGTACCTTTATCGGCTCCGCAACCTTTGGTCCTCTGCTGTTTGAGAATGTGACCGCTAGTGATACGTTCCAGGCATTAGTCGATGAGGCCAATACCGAAGGATATGAGCCAGGTACGCCAGAGTATGCGGCACTTGTGCAGGCTGTTTACGCTGGGTTTTTACCGACGTTTGCCTTCGCCGTACAAACGGCTGTAGACAGTGCCGATCCGATTAACCATGCCGCTATGTTAAAAGCGACGGGGTTACCTAT
>SDWK01000078.1 GCA_004195335.1 Shewanella sp. | reverse complement strand
AAAATAACGTTTACCCACGACTCTGTTGAATTTTGTAAGATCTCAATCGAAATAGACTGGGGAACCGCCAAGAACCTTATCGTCAAGTATGATGAGATCAACTCAGTACGCCTGCTCGGGGATCAACTGTTTATCCATGCTACAAAAGGGAAAATTAGCTTTCCTCTCAAACCAAAATCTAAGATCACTCAACAGTTAAAAACCGCCTTCGAGCTGCACAACATCCCATTTGAGATCAAATATTTCCAGCTCTCCTGAACCTCTTGCTAGCCTCCCAGATGATCTTGTGCAAAACAAGGCTTGATTGATACAGCATGAGCGCTAAACTCATGCCATAAACAGCAAACGAGTCAGAGCACACTATGATTGTCGATACCTTAAATAACCTAGACCTCTACGCACATATCAGCCCCAGACTCGCAACAGCATTAGCGCATTTGGCAGAAACTGACTTCTCTAAGCTCGAAGTTGGAAACTATGAATTAGAAGGCAAGGACCTGTTCGTTATCGTCAACGATTACGAGACAAAACCAAGGGAAGTCGAACCCTTCGAAGTCCATAAACGCCATATTGATGTGCAGTATGTCGTCAGTGGCGAAGAGGAGTTTGGTTATCTGCCATTAGCCGAACAGCTCCCCTCTATGGCGTATCACGAACAACATGACTACGCAGAGTTCGATTATCAAACCAATAAAGATGATGCGGCGTTTATCCCGTTAAAAGCTGGGATGTTTGCGATATTCTTCCCCGGCGATATGCACATGCCTGGCACAAGTGCGATTCCGAATAAAGTACGAAAAGTCGTCATCAAGGTTAAGGTTTAAGTACTGCAATTGAACTAACCCTGACGATCTTATTCTAATAATCAGATTATTAATTTGTCTTTCATTCGCTCTATAAAGGAACCCCAAAGATGAAACGTATCATCTTAATCGCAGGTTTAATCACGGCAACGGCTGCACAAGCAGAAATTATCCCCGATACACTTCAAGATATTAAGGCGGTACAGTTCAACAGTGCCAACGTCATCACTGCCGGACTCCCAAACGAAGCCCAGTTTGACACCTTGCAGCAAGCCGGGGTCGATCTCGTCATCAACCTTATCCCCGAAGGCAACTCAAGCGGCCATGAGAATGAAGCCAATCTGGTTAAGGCGGCAGGGATGAAATACGAGTCCATCTCCGTCGATTGGAAAAAGCCAAACATAGAGGATGTCGAACGTTTCTTCTCAATAATGAACGCGAATAGAGATAAAGACATCCTGGTCCACTGCGCCGCCAACTATCGCGCATCGGCTTTCTATTATCTCTATCAAGCCACTCAGCTCAAACAAGACAGCGAGCAACAAAAGCTGCAAACCCTTGCTCCATGGGGCGATCTGGAATCCAGCTTAAAAGAGTATCCACAGTGGCAAGTCCTGATGGAGCAAGTTAAGACGAAATATCAATAGCACCAGCTCGCAACAGTATCGCGTAAAAATTGAGGGGTAAAGTCAGTCACAGCCCCTCAATGTCATTCATTTCAAAGCTTTTAGAGTTAAAATGTTATCACCCACCTAAGCCTGAACCACTAAACACATTGGCCATTATCCTGGGTCTTATCGATAACCTCTAAGGTTGTATGCGCTATATTAAATTCAGCCATTAAATGCTGTTTAACCAGCTGCAATACGGCTTCCGATTGATTCTTATCGACAAGAATGAGGTTGGCGGTAAACATGTAACGCTTGTCTGAAATTTCCCACACATGCACATGCTCTATCGACTCAATAGGCTCAAGCTTACAAATTGTGGCTTTTATTTTATCGATATCTATCTCTTCAGGCGTGGCTTCCATCAAGATCAAAATCGCCTTACGTAGCAAAATCACGCCATGATAAATCACATAGATAGAGATGATTACGGTAGTGATGAGGTCGACTACATACCACTGGAAGTAGATGATCAATATACCCGCGATGATAACGGCCACCGAAGCCATGGCATCGGAGACATTATGGATAAATGCGGCGCGAATATTGAGGTTATCTTTAGCGCCAGAGGAGTAAGTTAACAGGGCCGTCGCGATATCGATAATCAGGGCGATACCTGCAACAACAAAGACAATCCAACCGTCTACCGGTTGCGGGTTAAAATAGCGCTCGATAGATTCGGCAATCAGATACACACCAACAGCAATCAAGGAGACGCTATTGATTAATGTGCCAATAATTTCCGCCCGTTTATAGCCAAATGTCATCCGGCTACTGGCAGGTTTATTACCAATACGACGTGCGATAACGGCAATGATGATAGCGCCTGCGTCACTGAAGTTGTGTAAGGCATCGGCGAGAAGAGACAGGCTCCCGGCCATTATGCCTCCGACAATCTGAAACAGTGTCAGAATGACGTTAATAAAAATGGCGATATATAACTTTTTACTATTCGATTCAAAATCATGAGCGTGGGCATGTGCCATGCTTAACTCCTTCTAAAAAAAGCGGAGCGACCCTGCTCCGCGCACAAATACCAAATTCATTAAATATACTGTCAATTCAGAGTCTCTCAAACTTTTCAATTCAAAGCGCATTGATGAAAGAATGGTTATTCCCTTGTAAGTCAATGCAA
>SDWK01000631.1 GCA_004195335.1 Shewanella sp. | reverse complement strand
GATCTGTTTCATGTAAATAAAATGGCATTTATCTTATTATTATAGCTGTCAATTTTTATTAAATTTCAAGAGGTGCTGGTGAGCAACATCTTAATTATCTACTCAAGTGTGCATGGTCAGACACGTAAGATCTGCGATTATTTAAAACAACAACTTGAGACTGTAGGGAATACTGTGACGACATCGAGTATTGATGACGCTCTCGATTTGGCGGTATTCGACAAGATAATCTTAGGTGCTAGTATCCGTAATGGTAAGCACAACCCATCCGTTTATCAGTTTATCTCTAACAATCGTGCTATGTTGGAACAGAAGGTTACCAGCTTTTTCTCGGTTAATTTGGTGGCGCGTAAGCCTGCAAAAAACACCTTCGAGACTAACCCATATACAAAGGCATTTCTCGAGAAAACAGATTGGCGTCCTGCTTTGCTGAAAGTCGTTGCCGGTAATATAGATTATCAAGGTTACAGTGTAATGGATCGTAATATTATTCGTTTCATCATGTGGCTCACCAAAGGTCCTACTGATGCCAACACTAAGATTGAGTATACCGATTGGGATAAGCTTGAGACATACGCTCAAGAGTTTCACGCATTGTAACTTAGTGGCTAATTTCAGCGCATGAATGGCCCTTAAAAAAGCGGGGCGCAGTGCAGGTATCATATTCTATTTCGCTCATTAAAAGAGGCATCATATGTCTAAGCCTGCATCTGCAATTTCCAAGTTACTCTCTCAATTTAATGAGCTTCAGCACCTATTTATTATCATCTTATCGGCTTATCTCATTGCAACCAGTGGCTGGATCTTAATCGGTCGTAGCTTGAGACCGAGCGCCTCCTTCTGGGATTTAGGCCATGTTTATCTGGGGCTCCTAACGGCCGTTATCTCTTTCACCTTTCTGTTCTCTAATAGCTTGAAGGGGAGATGGCGGCAGTACTTTCCCTGGCTGAGAGGCGACTTCTCGCAAATAAAGAAAGACATTGCGGGAATATTCAAGGGTAAGATCCCCATTGCGGGTGGTAGCGGACTTTTTAGCTGGATCGAAGGTTTGGGTATGCTAGTGTTCGTTGGCGTAGGTTTTACCGGCGTGCTCTGGTACTGCTTACAGGGAACTCCGGATGCACTTTTATGGCGCGGCTACCATATTCTGTTGGCTAAGAGCTTTATCGGTTTCATTGTGCTGCATATTGTCTTAGCGGGTCTGCATCTATTAGATTTTATTCGAGATTGATCTACACTCGGTAGGTAAGCTATTAATTAGGCTATATTTCCTCTAGTATCTAGTATCTAGTATCTAGCCTTTAGTATCTGTGAGGTGCCTTTGCTCCCGAAAGTGATCCACCTTGTCGATGACCGTAAATTAGGGGGCGTCAAGTTGGCGCTCGAAAGCTTGTCTCAATCAAGCTTAAAGCTGACGTTCGACTTTAAAATTCACTCCCTCAATTTACACACCTGGTTTCCCCGCCGTTATAAGGCCGATATCATCTGCCTCCACGCTGCCGCTTCCTGGCGCAAGCTGCTCGGCCTCTGTTTACTTCGTTTGGCCAACATTGGAACGCCACTTCTCTATCAAGAGCATCACTATAGTGAATGCTTTGTTAAGCAAAGAGTGACTACTCCCTGGCGTTTCTTGCTGATGTTGAAGTTCTGGTATCGGCTCACTACTCGTGTGTTGGCTGTATCGGAAGCACAAGCAGATTGGGTGAAAAGAGAAAAGCTGACGGCTCAGAATAAGCTTATTTTGATGGGGCAGGCAAAGGATATGACCCCGTTTTTGATATTGCCAGCTAAGCCCATTGGAAAACCTATCGTGCTCGGAGCCTATGGACGCTTCGACTCCCAGAAAGGGTTTGATCTCTTGTTAGAAGCTATGACTCACCTTTCACCTGAAAAGGTTGAACTCAGGTTAGCAGGCGGGGGAGAGGAGTTAGAGGAACTGGAGGCCAAATGGGCGAGCTTGTCTCATGTGCACTTTGTCGGTGAGGTCCATGACGTGCCCCAATTCCTGTCTGGATGTGATGCCGTGGTGATCCCCTCTCGCTGGGAACCTTTTGGTCTGACTTGCCAAGAGTCTTTAACCGCAGGAAAAACCATTATCACCAGTGGTGTCGACGGACTCAATGAGCAGCTTGAAGAGATCGAATCATTAGGGCTGAATCGAACCGGGGACTTGATAAGGCTTGCCGAGCTGACCTCTGAAAAAATCATTGAGGCGATCGATGAGCTGATTGAGCGTGCCGACGAGTTGCTTGATGACAATCAAGAGTCTAATGCATCGTTGGGCTTGAGTCGTCAATCAAGGTTGGTAGTAGCTGCTAACTGGCCGAGATTACTCGAAAAGTGGCGTAAACTATTAAACCTGCATTTGTGAAGGTTTAAGCTGGCGAAGTTCATCCATAAAAAAGGCTCCTTCGGGAGCCTTTATTGCATTCAGTGAACTGAAGATATGTTATACCGATTGGTATTACTTATGCTCAACGGCCAAGTAGTTAATCAGATCGATAAGTTCGCCCAGAGTACGGACCTGCCCCATATTGACGGCGTATTTATCGTTGACGATAAATGCCGGAACACTTTGAACGTTAAACTCTCTTTGCTGGACGCGCCACA
>SDWK01000413.1 GCA_004195335.1 Shewanella sp. | reverse complement strand
TAGCTCGTAGCTCGTAGCTCGTAGCTCGTAGCTCGTAGCTCGTAGCTCGTAGCTCGTAGCTCGTAGCTCGTAGCTCGTAGCTCGTAGCTCGTAGCTCGGCAGCATGCTATCAAAAATATAAGAGGTTATATGAAGTCCCTCACTACGCTATTACTCACCAGCCTGCTACTTACCGGCTCGGTCAGTGCCAAAGAGATATCGGGTGTTGACGTTGCCGAACATATCACCGTCGATGCAATGCAGCTTCAACTCAACGGTGCGGGTGTACGCAGCAAGTTTTTTATCGACCTCTATGTTGGTAGCCTGTATCTGCCATCAATTTCCGATAATATCGACGCCATTATCGATGCCCCAGTTTCAGCGGTTCGATTAAACATCACCTCAGGGATGATCACCAGCGATAAGATGCGTGATGCCATCAATGATGGCTTTGATGATGCAACCGATGGCAACACGGCCCAAATCCAGACTGAAATTGATGCTTTCATGGCACTGTTCAGTGATGAGATTAAAGAGGGCGATCAATTTACGTTCGCAACGGATAAAACGCTCGGTGTTACGGCATACAAGAATGGTGAAGCACAGGCGACTATCGAAGGTGAAGCATTCAGACAAGCGTTGTTGAAAATCTGGCTCGGAGACAGTCCGGCTCAAAATAGCCTGAAAAAAGCCTTACTAGGAATTTAAACAACGGCAATGTTGGCTCAAATGATTGAATGAAAAATTTAACAATTTGGTATTTCAGGCTGAGATAACTAAAAGGGGTTGGTTTTTACCAGCTCCTTTTTGTATCATCAATATCAGAACGTCTTTTAGAATTTGTATTCGACCGCCAGAGCAAGCGCGCCTTGGTTTTCAATCTTTTCTATACGCTCTGCATTATCGGGGCTGATTTCGCTCAACTCCATCTCGCCACTGAAGTAATATCCCGCATAGGCATTGAGGGATAACCCAGGTGTCATTTTCCAACCAGCCCTCAGAAAGCTCACCCACTCATCGATTTCGACCGTGGTATTATCATTTTCAACCAAGAAGCGTTGCGTTCGTTTCGACGTGCCCAGGCCAAAGTCGATACTTGGACTTAATCGATAACTCAGCTCTAGTCCCGCAGGACCGGTAAAGCCTGCTGTAAATGGGTTACCTAATCGCCATGCCTCATTTATCTGCCAATTAACCACAAGATATGGCACGGTTCTGACCTCAGAAATATCGTTCAAATAGGCGAGTCCCAGACCCAGTAAATTACCATTATCAAATCGGTACATCCCCGATGTCACCACACCGTAGCTTGCAGCATGACTCGCTGTGGCCGTATCGGCAGAGGCATATTGTAATTTAGGTGCCAACATAAACATCCAATGCCGATCCAGACGATAACTCAACGCTAACCCGGCGCTGTATCGACGCACTTGTCGCCAGCTGTTGAGGTCACCATCGAATAATGTTGCGCCTCTTTGTTGCCAGTCATAGTCCAGATCTGCGTAACCTAAGTTAACGCCTATCGACCATTGTCGGTTCAAAGCGAACCTAGCTTTGGCGGCTAATAACCATGAATCTCTTTGGAGTGTCTGCGGTCCGTCAGTAACATCGGCTTCGGCCGTGGTTATGCGCGATGCGCTTATGCTAAAAGGCGAAAACCCTTTTGGCATTTCAGCTAAAACTTGAAATGAGAAGAGCAAAGATAGAAGAAATGTAACAACTCTTAATGATGCTGCACTTAGAACGAATCCGTTTCCCATGCTGACTCCCTTAGCTTATTACTCTGTTGTTTTGTCTTTCGAGTTTGCGGTGTTAGTCGCTCAAGAACTGTTAATTTTAATGATCAGTCAGAATAAGTGCAGCGGTATACTGACTTTTCTCAATTAAAAGTTAGCGACGTTATAAGCCCTTAAAAACATCCCCACACATTCCCGGATATAAACAGGCCGCCCTTCGATTAGTTCATCAACGGAGAGTCCAAGCTCTAACTTCATTCGCATCTCACCAAACATCATCAAACAGAGCCGAACCGCACAACTACGCGGATCGTCAAAACGGTATATTCCATGCTTATCAACTTGCTCCAGATAACCTGACAGCATATTGAGCAGATTCTGTGGTCCGGCATCGAAGAACAGTGCCGAAATTTCAGGGTGTGTATCGGCTTGTGCAACACAGGCTGTAAACACCGTTATCGCTTCAGGGCTGATAATCATGGCACCAAAATATTCACCAAAATTAGCCAGTGTTGTTTCTGGCTTACTGGCATCACCAAACAGCTCATCGGTTATTTGGCTGACAACACATTTAGACTTAATAGAAGCAACGAAGAGATCATCTTTACAACCAAAGTGCGAATATACCGTCTGTTTAGACACACCGGCTTTTCGGGCAACCTCATCCATACTGGTATTGGGAAAACCATGCCCGCAAAAAAGCTCTATCGCAGCTTCAAGGATCTGCGCCCGTTTCTGTTCACTACGACTCAGGTTTAAACAGGAGTTTTCGACCATCTTCACTCACCCTTTGGCAACATAACACTTATAACTTAGACACATTTAATCACAAAGTAGACTAGACAGTCTAGTTTTTCCAAAATAGACTAGACAGTCTAGTTTAACGATTTTGTTACTTTTGATTAACCAGGGAATGTGTATCAGGATGAGTATTTTCAAAGCCAACTTCAGCAAAACGGTATTAACAAGTCTGTTGCTTGTTAGCTTGCTCAGCGCATGCGAAGCAGAAGTGACGGTTCATGCTACACAGCCAGAATTACAAACAGTAACAACCATGGCATTAGCCCCTTCAGTATCATATCTGCATACTCAAGAATTCACGGGTACGATTCGAGCGGGTAACACCACAGGGATAGGGTTTGAGCTTTCGGGAAAAATCAAGCTACTTGCCGTCGATAGCGGCGATCAGGTAAAAGAGGGACAGTTGTTAGCACGACTAGATACTGACTTGTTAGAAGCCGAGAAGCAGGAACTAGATGCGAACTTGTCCCAAAATAGTGCCGATATTGAACTCGCCTCGAGCACATTGAATCGAAGCCTGAAATTAAAGCAGCAAGGTTACACTTCAGAGCAACAGCTCGATGAATTAAAAGGCAAGCTGGCCAGTTTGCTTGCGGCCAAAAAAAGACTCAAGGCATCTATTCATGTCAATGCACTAAAAATAGAAAAATCGTCACTGCTTGCCCCCTTCCGTGGCGTAATAAGCAAAAGAAATAACAATTTAGGGGAAGTGATCGCGCTAGGCACTCCTATATTCACCCTAATCCAGAATAATAACCCACAAGCGTTTGTCGGTGTCCCGATTAAGGTCGCTAAAAAACTGAAGGCTGCGCAAAACATCTCGCTCAGGGTCGCTGATACCCACTACACAGCCAAAATTGCGGGAATTGGTGCCGAAGTTAACCCTATCACACGCACCGTGGCATTAAGGCTACTGTTACCTCAAGACGCTAAGGTCATTAATGGCGAACTGACCTATTTAGCCTATGAGAATGAGATTGAACAAGAAGGATATTGGGTGCCTATCTCATCATTGACCGATGGAATAAGAGGTTTGTGGAACCTATACGTTATCACCGCAAGCGGTGTGGCGGACAAGTCGGAGAGTTTTAGCATTGAACGCAGGGATGTTGAAATTATCTATACAAAGAATGATGAAGCTTACATTCGAGGCGCGGTGAACAGTGGTGAAGAGTTTATTAGCCAGGGACTGCATAAACTGGTCGTGGGACAAAAAGTGAAGCGCAATACCGCAGTGGCATTGAGGTAAATAATGATTAAAGCAATTGTAGAAGATAGATACTTGCAAGCTTGCTTACAGAAGTTACTGCCAAATCCGGCCTTGCCACGATGGATCAAATCATGATTAAAGCAATTGTAGAAAATGGACGTCTTGCAAGCTTAGTTATTGCACTCCTTATTGTCGCCGGCTTCGGGGCGGTATCCAGCCTACCGAGAATGGAAGACCCGGATATCACCAATCGATTCTCATCGGTGATCACTCACTACCCCGGCGCATCTGCAGAACGGGTCGAAGCCTTAGTGACCGAGGTATTGGAAAACCAACTCAGGAGGATAGAAGAGCTGAAACTGGTGCAGTCGACTTCCCGCCCCGGAATATCAGTTATCCAACTCGAATTAAAAGACAGTGTCTTAGATACCGATCCCGTTTGGTCAAGAGCGAGAGATCTTGTTGCCGACTCAAAACCTTTGTTACCTCAACAGGCTCAAAATGCCATATTGGATGATCAAGTCGGTTATGCCAATACCGCTATTCTTGGGTTGGTGTGGAAAGGGGGCGGTGAAGCTCGCACCGATATGCTTAACCGCTACGCTAAGGAGTTGCAGAGCAGATTAAGACTGCTTAGCGGCACCAACTTCGTGAAACTCTATGGCGCTCCAACCGAAGAAATTTTAGTCCAGTTAGATGGAGACAAGGTTAACCGCCTTCAATTATCCCCGGCGACAGTGGCGCAAATCCTCGGCAATGCCGACACAAAAGTCTCTGCTGGCGAAATTAATAACAATAGCTTCAGAGCCTTAATCGAAGTCTCCGGTGAGTTAGACTCGGTATCCCGAATACGTCAAGTCCCGCTTAAAATTGATGAACAGGGACAGATAATCCGCTTAGGGGATATCGCCACCATCTCAAGGCAAGCGAAAACACCAGCGAGTTCCATCGCCATCATCGAGCAAGAACAAGGCGTGATGGTTGCAGCACGTATGCTCAATAACACTCGGGTTGACCTCTGGTTAGCGCAGGTCAGAGATGAGGTTAACGCACTGCAAGCTAGTATCCCGGCTAACATCGAAATTCAATGGTTGTTTGATCAAGAAAGTTATACCAGTCAGCGCCTAGGCGACTTGGTAGGAAGTCTACTCTTAGGTTTCATCATCATATTAGTTGTCTTAATGCTGACTCTGGGGTTACGTAATGCGGTAATCGTCTCCCTTTCCCTGCCGCTCACGGCACTTTTTACCCTTGCCTGCATGAAATATGTAGGTCTGCCCATTCATCAAATGTCAGTCACTGGTTTAGTGGTCGCACTTGGGATCATGGTCGATAATGCGATTGTCATCGTCGATGCCATATCACAACGTAGACAACAAGGGATGACAAGGCTTGATGCGGTAAGTAAGACGCTGCATCACCTCTGGTTACCGTTAGCGGGCTCCACCATCACCACCATGCTCGCCTTCGCACCTATCGTATTGATGCCAGGTGCAGCCGGTGAGTTTGTCGGTGGAATAGCCATTTCAGTGATGTTCGCTCTGATGGGGTCGTACCTTATTTCACACACCTTGATTGCCGGTCTTGCCGGACGTTTTGGTGTCGAAGGTAAACAGCAAAAATGGTATCAGGCGGGTATTCAACTCCCCTTCATAAGCAAACTGTTTAAATACAGTTTAAGAACCGCGCTGAAGCGCCCGCTATTGTCAGGTCTCTTTATCGGTATCTTCCCTATCTTGGGCTTTATCGCTGCGGGTCAGATGACAGAGCAGTTCTTTCCGCCATCGGATCGTGACATGTTCCAAATAGAGGTTTACCTCTCCCCTCATGCGAGTATAGAGAACACCCGAAGCCGCGTTGAAAAAATTGATCAGCATCTGCGAAAAACTCAAGGTGTGACTCGTATCGATTGGGTCGTAGGTGGTAATACCCCCTCTTTTTATTACAACCTATTACAGCGACAACAAGGCGCCAGTAACTATGCCCAGGCCATGGTTAAGGTTACCGACTTTGATACCGCAAACCGTTTAATTTCACAGCTTCAACAGAGTCTGGATCTCGCTTTTCCCGAGGCGCAGATATTGGTGAGAAAACTAGAACAGGGCCCCCCTTTTAACGCGCCTGTCGAGTTAAGAGTATTTGGCCCGAATTTAGACCAACTTAGGCTCATCGGCGATGAGGTCAGACGCATTTTATCCAACACCGCTGATGTTATTCATACTCGGGCAACCTTAAGTGCCGGCGCGCCTAAGGTGTGGTTTCAAATAAATGAAGATGCCAGCTTAATGAGTGGACTCAATTTGACTGAAATAGCCAATCAAATCCAGATGGCGACCACAGGAATTAAAGGCGGTAGCATCCTGGAACAGACTGAATCTCTGCCTATCAGGGTTCGATTACAAGACAGTACTCGAGAACAGCAAACGAAACTGTCGGAAATTAATTTAATCTCGGCTTCAGGCACTGAGATCCCTCTTTCGGCGCTCTCCACTAACCGAATCGAAGTCAGCCGCGGCGCTATTCCCCGCAGAGATGGGCACCGAGTCAATACCATCGAAGCTTACCTGGTGAGCGGAGTACTGCCTCAACAGGTACTCGACGATGCTAAAGTGAGAATTGATAAACTGGTGCTTCCCGCCGGTTATCATATTGAGGTGGGCGGCGAAAGTGCGAAACGAAACGAAGCCGTGGGCAACCTACTGTCAAATGTCGTCTTTGTGGTGGTATTACTGGTGGCAACCGTTGTACTTTCATTTAACTCCTTCCGTTTAACGGCCATTATTCTCTTCAGCGCCCTACAATCGGCGGGACTGGGGTTACTTGCAGTATATGCCTTTGGGTATCCATTCGGTTTCACCGTGATCATAGGCTTACTCGGGCTTATGGGGCTGGCCATCAATGCCGCAATTGTTATCCTGGCAGAGCTCGAAGATTTGCCGGATGCGAGATCGGGCAAGATAGAGACGATAGTCATCGCCGTCTCAGGCTGCGGGCGACATATTGGTTCCACTACCATTACGACGATTGGTGGCTTCCTGCCACTTATCATTGCCGGTGGTGGCTTTTGGCCTCCCTTTGCTATCGCCATCGCAGGCGGTACCTTATTAACCACATTGCTCTCACTTGTTTGGGTACCAACTATGTATCGACTCATTATGAGACCAACGGCAAAGCATAGGTTGAAGACCGAACCGATGCTCACAGAGACTAATATCAAGGTATAAATGTCATCTCAGGTGGATGCAACACGATCAGGTATTTCATCCTTATTTTGTGCTGTACCAGCTCTGCCGTTGCTGATAATTCTGCGTATCCCTCCCTCACCCACTCAGAAATCAGTAAAAAATCAGTATTCCCTATTAAATAATGCCGCTTTTAGACCTACGTCAAATCATTGATAGTTAATGTGATTTACATTATCGCACTACATAATAAAACCGGACCAAAAAATGAATTATAAAAACTGGCCAATTTCACAACAAATAGGCATATTAGCCCTGATATTAACCGTTCTCGTATTCGGGATAACGGGGAGTATCTCTTATTTTACCGCGGCTGATGTACTCGAAGATAAAGCCGTTAGTGCCATGCAAGCTCAGATGCATGGAACAGCAGATCTGATTGAGGTGCAATACAGTAGTTCATTATCACTTGCCCGTCGCAGCGCCGATGTCCTGCGCGCCATGTATCCCGGCCAGTTCAGAAAACCTAACAAAACGGTCAAAGTATTAGGCAAGATAACCCCCGCCCTCGCCCATGAAAAGGAGCAGATCAATGCCTCGAAGAGTAAGGTCGATCGTTTCTCAAACCTGACCGGTGGCACCGCAACCGTATTTGTCCGTGACGGCGACGACTTCCTGCGCATCTCGACATCGTTGAAGAAAGCCAATGGCAAGCGCGCTCTGGGCACTTATCTTGGTCAAAAGCATCCGGGTTATGCCGCATTAATAAGTGGCCAGAGTTATGAAGGTTATGCCAAATTATTTGGCAAAGACTACATGACCGTATATCGTCCCATTACCAATGTTCAGGGAGACGTTATCGGTATTCTTTATATTGGCTTCGATATCACCGAGTCGTTAACCCAACTTCAGCAGGCGATGAATAAACTCAAGATTGAAGAGTCGGGTCATTTCATGATCATGCGTAAGAGCAATCAATCTATCATCGCCCACCCCAGCATCAATTCGGGAGAAGTAATGACCCAGCAGATGCTTGGCGGCCTGACGATTGAGCAAGCATTAACTGATAATGGGTCTTGGGAATACATCAACAATAATAACGAACCTATGTACGCCTATAGTGTTAGCATTCCCGGCTGGGATTGGGCACTGGTTGGCTTAGCTAAAGTCAGCGAGCTTAATGAGGAAAGCCTGCAATTACTCAGTATCAATGTCTCTGTGGCCGCGGTGGGGATTATCTTAATCACATTAATGCTATTCATTGTACTAATGAAAACACTTCACCCATTAAAAGTGCTTCAACAGCAACTGGACCAGCTTGGAAAAGGAAATCTCGCACAAAGCTTCAACAGACCTAATACAGACAGCAAGAATGAAGTCGATATGATCACTATCAGTACCTCTCAGATGGCCGATAGTTTAAGGCAGTTAATTATTGCCCTGCAGCAATCGGTGAGCACCTTAGAGACCCAAGCCACTGAAGCCCAGCAAACAGCGAGACTTAATGGCGAAGAAGCGCAGTCATTGATGGCTCAGACCGACCAAATCGCCACGGCAATCGAAGAGATGTCGACTTCCATTCGTGATGTTGCTAGCCATGCCAGTGAAGGAGCCGATAAGAGCCAGCAGGTTGATACTGCCTCACGTCAAGGTCATGACCAATTGACTCAAGTTATTAATGGCCTAGCAGAGCTCAGTCAGCAACTCAATAATAGTCAGGTCAGCGTCGAGAATGTAACCAAAGAGAGTGAAGCGATCAGTCAGGTCACGGAAGTGATCAATGGCATCGCCGCACAGACAAACCTGCTTGCCCTGAATGCGGCAATCGAAGCTGCACGCGCAGGTGAACAGGGCCGAGGATTTGCCGTCGTCGCCGATGAAGTCAGAACGCTGGCACAGCGAACCCAAACATCGATTCATGAGATTGGCCTGACCATCACTCAACTTCAAACCCAGGTCAAGACAACAGCGGATCAGATGGGACAGAGCCATCAATTGGGTATGGCATCTGCCACTCAAGGGGAAGAGACTGGAATTCAGCTGAATAAGATCACCGAGAGTATCGGTGAACTGGCCATCTCATCGAGCAGTATCGCCAGCGCAACAGAGCAGCAAAGTGCCGTAGCCGATGAAATCACCCGCAACCTGCACCAGATAACCGAGTTGGCACGAGAAGGTGAACAGAGAGCCGGTGACACTGTCGATGCCGCGCAGGGCTTATCGGATCTGGCCATGGAG
>SDWK01000369.1 GCA_004195335.1 Shewanella sp. | reverse complement strand
GCCCAATACATCGGCTGCGAAAAAGAACTGGGCCTGAACCGGGAAATCACCAATGTCAATGGCTCGGGCATCGGCATTGGGCACCCGGTGGGAGCCACCGGCGCTCGGCTGATCGTCACCCTGCTGCATGCGATGAAAAAAAGGGGCAACACCCTGGGTCTGGCGACGCTGTGCGGCGGTGGCGGGGTTTCGATGGCCTGCGCCATTGAAATGCTCTAAAAATAGACGGCGGTCAGCACTATTCAGAAGAAAATATTTTTTTATATTGGTGCGCCAGGTGCCACTGCAACCTATGTGCATGTGGATGATGTTGTTGATGCGTTAATGTTGTGTGGTTTTGATCCACTGGCTAAAGGAGAGGTTTTCAATATCTCAAATGATTGCGCTCAAGAGGAAGTGGTGAATTCAATTTCAACGGCGCTCAATGTTCCGGCGCCGAGGTTGCGTATGCCGGAAAGCTTACTGCGATTTGTTGCAGTTATTTTTTCAGGCATGAAAGCATTTCCTGTTTCACGCTCACGCATTAACGCGTTGGTGGCACGGACGCGATACCCATCAGATAAATTAAAGCGTGTTTTAGGGTATCAACCAACCCGCGATGTTAAAGAAACAATTGTTGAGGTATTTAGTAATGATGATGAGCTCTAATGCCAGTTTGTAAACATAAAATTCAAGGTGTTAGAATCGCCAGAGTATCTACTGTGGCATTCTTTGTTGAAACACAGTTACATGGTCAAATTTCCGCACTTGTTCATGCCGGCGCGCAGGTCACTGTTGTTTCAAGTGAAAATGATCTGGAGCGAAAAATCCCAGGTAGTTATTATGTTTCAATTGATATCCCCAGAAAAATAAATCCGTTAAGAGATTTTGTGGCGCTGATAAGGTTGTGGCTTTTATTTCGGCGGTCTGGTTTTGAGATAGTTCACTCAACAACTCCCAAGGCTGGCTTATTATGCTGTCTTGCTGCCAAGTTTGCTGGTGTTCCTGTCAGGTTACATACTTTTACCGGGCAAACTTGGGTCGGTTTAACCGGAGCCAAGCATTTTCTTTCAAAGAGCAGTGACAAATTAATTGCACTTTGGAATACGCATTGCTATGCGGATAGCGCTTCACAGAAAAACTTTCTTGTGGACAGTGGTGTGTCTAGCCCTGAGCGTATCAGTGTGCTTGGCTCTGGATCGTTGGCTGGCATTGATCTTGCGCGTTTTGATCCTTTGCGATTCAATGAAGATGACAAGGATAAGCTGAAAGCCGAATTAGGTATTCCGTCTACATCTCAAATTTTGTTGTTTGTTGGCAGGCTTTCGCGTGACAAAGGCGTTGTTGAATTGCTACAAGCTTTTCAAGTGGTGATGACTAACGAAGTTGACGCGTACTTGATCTTGCTTGGACCCGCTGAGATTGATGTTGATCTTTTGCTGAATGGGTTAACTGGGGACGTAAGGCAACGAGTCCTCATTCCAGGATTTTCAAGTGAGCCGGAGCGATTTATGGCTATAGCTGATATTTTGCTCTTACCAAGCTATCGGGAAGGTTTTGGTACCGTGGTAATTGAGGCTGCCGCTATGGGTGTGCCAACGATAGGGTCAGATATATATGGGCTGTCTGATGCGATTGTGGATAGAAGTACTGGTTTGCTGGTGCCGGTCGGGAATGCTGATAGGCTTGCAGCGGCTATCAATGACCTTTTGTACGATGATGCGATTCGTCTGGAGATGGGCTTGAATGCGCGTCGACGGGTTGAGAAAGAGTTCTCTGCTGTGCGTGTTAGTGAGTTGTTGGTAGGCGAATACATACGACTCTTGGACGCAAACAAGGAGACCCATTGAGTTCTTTGCGGAAAAAAGTACTGGTTACCGGGGCTACAGGATTCGTCGGCGGTGCATTCTTAGCACGTGCTGCGTCTGAGAACCTTTTTTCGCTGAGGGCTGCGTTGCGTGCGGATGTTCAAGGTTTGCCATCTGGTATTGATACAGTTTTTGTTGAAGGACTTACTGAAGCAGCCGACTGGCGCACAGCGTTGAAGGGGTGTAGCGTTGTCATTCATGCCGCAGCGCGGGTTCATGTGATGCAAGACACTTCTGCTGATCCTTTGTTTGAGTTTCGTCGTGTTAATGTTGATGGTACTTTGAACTTGGCTCGCCAGGCCGTCAGAGCCGGAGTGAAGCGTTTTGTTTTTATCAGTTCTATTAAGGTTAATGGCGAAGGGACGTTCCTTGAAGGGCCTTACATGGCTGATGATTCTCCAGCGCCTGTTGACCCCTACGGGGTGTCCAAGATGGAAGCTGAGAAAGGTTTGCTAGCACTGGCACAAGAGACCGACATGGAAGTGGTGATTATCCGTCCGCCATTGGTTTATGGCCCAGGAGTTAAGGCTAATTTCGCAGCAATGCTGAAGTGGCTTGATAAGGGCGTCCCATTACCTTTTGGCGCTGTCCATAACCAGCGAAGCCTGATTGCACTGGATAATCTGATTGATTTTATCGTGACCAGCATTACTCATCCTCAAGCTGCGAATCAGATTTTTCTGCTTTGCGACGGTGAAGATGTTTCGACTACCGAATTGCTCAAGAAGGCGGCTAACGCGATGGGTAAAAAGCCGCTGTTATTACC
>SDWK01000365.1 GCA_004195335.1 Shewanella sp. | reverse complement strand
ATCTCGTACATTGTAAAAAGTGTAATGGGTAGCTAACGAATAAGGATAGGCCGCGCGCAGCCGCGTCCTTATCCCGAGTGTTGAACAAGCCCGAGCTTGCTAGAAGTGATACCTTTATATAGTAAATATCGACGCAAGAACTTACGCCGCTGTCGGTGGGTTTAGTTTTATGTCACTTTTTATAAGATGCAAAAACCCATTGGCATCGACAGCCAATTAATTAACTTTCTATATCAACGCCTTAATCACCTCCTTTTTGTCCATCAGCTTCTGTATCTTAAGTCTTAAACTCATGACCTTTACCGCTTAAACAGCGGCGTTAGGCAGTGTTGCTTAGTGGTGTTTTTAAGCTTGTCGGTCGTGCATGTATTCCGATAAATGACATAGGCTGATGGCAACATGGACAAGGTAGTATCGCCACCGCACGCTTTAGCTCAGATATTATTGGAAACACCGCACCAGCGACAGCGAGCATAAGCTGTATCTGTTGCCTGAGCTTGCTGCAATTACCGCTCAACAGTCCATAATCTCTGACCCGCCGTAACCCTTTGGGTAATACGTGTTGTAGTACCAACCATAGAAACTTCACTGTAGGTAAAGTGCGTATTTCAGTGGTTTTGGTTTGGCTATTTTGATACTCGAAGCTGACTTGTTCATCGGTCGTACCGATGATGCTTTTGTCAGGAAGTACGCCGCGATAGAGGTAGCGAGATAGGTATTTAAGCGCTGGCAGGCCTTTGCCAACATGCTGGCAGTCGACCACCCATTTTTTTGGGAGTGATGCTGGCAGTTTGATATCCAGTTTATGTGTCAGGTGTTCCAGCACTCGTGCTCGCCAGACATTAGCGAGGTTAAAGGCGTTAAACAGGTACTTGCCTTTGTTCTTTTGCCAGTGCTTTCTGTCTTTGTTAAAGCTACCCGCAGGGATGATGAAATGAATATGCGGGTGCAGGTCACGCCGCCGATTGTGAGTATGCAATACGCCCGTAAAGCCAATGTCACCGCCGAGTTGCTTCGAGTTTTTAGCAAACTCTTTTAGCACACTGGCAGCAACGGAGAACATCGCTTGATACATCACCTCAGGTTGATGCTTTGCAACGACTCGAAGCTCAAAAGGTAATGTAAAAGTCACCATGTAGTAATTGACGGGGAGTAGCTTAGCCTGCTGTTTAGCGAGCCAGTCACTCGTGGTGTTGTGCTGACATTGTGGGCAACTTCGGTGACCGCATGAGAGCGGGAAGTCAGCGGTATGAGTACAACTCTGACAGGCCCACTGACTGGTTCGCTCGCTAATGGTACGGCAACTGAGTATGGCGTAAATCGCTTGTCGCATAGTCGGAGTAATTTGTTGCTCGTAAGCCTGATTAAACGCATCAAGGTGGTCGCGTAAAATATCGATGAACTTCATGAGCCACACTCCCACTTCAACACCAAACGGTCTGCCAGCTGGTTAATGAGCTCGACGGTGTTCTTGCGAGTAATGTCAGTCAATCGGGTATATCGTGCGGTGGTGTTGAGGCTGTTGTGACCAAGCAAACTCTGCACTGAACGCAAGTCCAGCCCTTGCTCAAGCAGATGAGTGGCGTAGCTATGACGCAGATTATGTGGGCTGATGGATTTATGGATATTACACTCACGGATAACACGCTTTAGCGCCTTTTGAATGCCACCTTTATCTATCAATGAGTCTAGCTTGCCGTCTTTGCCAGGAAAAATAAGACGCTGATGGCGATGAGTTTGCCAGTAATATCGCAATGCTAGTAAAGTGCGTTGAGGCAACGGGACTAATCTATCCTTACCGCCTTTAGCATCCCGAATATGCACCTGCATCATCTGTGAATCGATGTCGCCGACACGCAAAGATATCCCCTCACCAAGGCGGAGTCCCATACTGTACAAGGTCAGAAAAAAGACCTGATAACGCAGTTGTCGAGTGAGGCTAATAACGATGGCGACTTCAGTGGGAGTCAGAATATCAGGCAGGTGTTTCACTTGCGGTGGCTTGACGATGTTTAGCCACTCCCAGTTTTGGTTAAGCACATGACGATAGAAAAACTGTAAACCATTACGGTCAAGCTTAACCGTGCTCCATGAATGAGACGCTATGAGATCAGCGAAATAACGCTTTAAATCATCGGTACTCAGGTTATCAGGGCAAGAGTCAAAGTAGGCTGAAATACGCCGTACCGCACGGCTATAAGCATCGATAGTTGCGGGTCGCTTGCCTTGTAGTGTCAAGTTGGTAAGATGTTGTTCATAAAGAGAATCAAAGCGTTGCTGTTCGAATGTGTTCATGACAATACTCCTAGGTTAGCAACCCAAATCAGGTCGCCTCTAGAAAGTATTTAGGATGGAAGGATAAAAAGGGTTTTATCTTTTCCTGCCGCACAGCGGCTTCGTTCAACAAGCGACTAAAGCGGGAATGCTTAATACCTTGTAGGTCGAATGTTTTGGTCGAGCCTACAGGGCCGAAAATGTTCCGTACATTTTTCGGCATTTCCACCATCTGCCCCATAGGGATATGGGAAATGTCTTTGAAGCGTAGGGAACGCTTAAGACCATGGCGGTCAGATATGCTTCACGGCGACTTACTGGAGTAACTCCACATCGGGTC
>SDWK01000087.1 GCA_004195335.1 Shewanella sp. | reverse complement strand
GTAGTTGGCTGTATCTTCCGCCAAGCCTTGGTGATTCCAAGGCTTAAGGCAGATGGGGCCAAATGCAACGTCAGATGGCCCAGAAAACCGATCAGCGCCCCTGGTGACAAAGTGTGACTTGCAATGTAAGCCGTACCTTTAGCCACCCTAGGAGCCTGTCGGACTTGGCCGATCGTAGCGAGGGAAAGACGATTTGAGGCAGATTTTTCGATCTTTTGAGGCGAATAGCGAGCTATTTAACGAGGGTGATCGTGAAAATATGACCCCTCTCTATCTCAAGAGAACCGGGTTTTCCGCAGTAGATCAGTGTTAAGTCCGACAGGCTCCTAGGGCTTACAGTCTGACTGTTAGCACCTTTGTGAAAATTCCGGGCTAATAGTCTGAGCGGTTCCAGTGTGCCCAAAACGAGCATTCTGGATGCGTGGGATGCGTGCCAGTAACAGACGGCTACTGTGCCCTATACCAGACTGTTAGACATCGATAATAAATCTTAACTAACTGTCCGGGGTTATTAGGCCACTACAATATAAACGTAGTGTACGATTGAAGATAAGAGACTCTGGGATGAAACGTTTACTATTGCTCGCCAGCTTGATGCTATCAACAGGATCGCCCACTGCAATATCAGCTGAGAATATCCCCTTCATCACCTACCATAATGCCCCGCCATTTATTGTCGATAACGATGCCAGAATCGGTCTAACCTATGATCTTGCAGACATGTTGAGTGAGCAATCTGAAGGGCGATTTAACTTTGTGGTGGATGCGCTCCCTCGGATGAGGCTCAATTCGATGCTTGAAAGATCACCTTCATTGGTGGTTCCTTGGGTCAATCCCCGTTGGTTCAAAGACGCGAAAATGGAACGGTATCTCTGGACCTCTGGCTATATGCCCGACAGCAATGCCATCATATCCTCAGCGATTAGACCTATCGAATATACCGGACCACTATCCCTGATTGGCAAGTCATTGTCTGGGGTTCTTGGGGGCAGATGGGTAGGGATCGACGCCTTAGTTAAAGATGGTCAAATTAAACGCATAAATACCAGCTCCTATCTCTCTGCCATGCGGATGGTGCTGCTTGGACGAACCGAAGCAACCATTATTCCATCACCTGTCGCCAAATACCTTATATCCCATGAAAACTTATCCGGTTACTTCCACTTCTCCGCCCGCCCCCACAGCAATTATTTTCGACATTTTCTAGTCAAAGGAAGGCCTGATATACAACGATTTCTTGAAACCCAAGTAGCCATTCTCCGTGAGGACCCTAGATGGAAAGCCACCATGGCTAGTTATGGGATGTAAAACCGCACAGCCCGCACGGGCACGGGGTCGCGTTTTGCCCCGATCTCACCCAGCTGCTGACCTTTATCCAATTCTCGTTGACCCAGTAAAGGCAAAAGACAAGACCCCTTCTGTTTATCCCAGGCCAGCTTGCCGGCCGAAGTTGAACGCCTTATTAGCTTTTGTATTCAACATCATCGCCAGATATTTTGATGAGTTTCTCATTAACTAGCTGATTGAAGTAGTTTTGTATTGCTACGTCATTCCCCTTAACCGCCATATGTGCGGCAATGTGGTTACGAAGGCTTGCCACTTTCTTGGGACGCTTGTCTTTCGGTTTAGAAGTTAAAGAGCTTATCAACTTGCTCTTTGTGCTGGGGGCTGTAGCTACTTTGACCTGCTTGCACGTTCTGCCGTTTGTCTTGATGTGCGCAATAAGTGGGGAAAATCCCTTGTCGTTGCTGATGATTTCAAAGGTGACGTTTGAAGGCGCATCACTATCGTACTTACCAAGGTAATACGATAGATGGAAATCTAGATTGTTGGACTGCGTTGCTTTCAGCTGAACTAGGATTAGCTCAATTGGTGCATCGTATTTTTTGTCTCCAAGGTCAATCTTGGGCTGCTTGGCCCCAAGAAATAGAACGACCTTGCTGTAAGCAGAAAGGTCGACTTTGCTAAGACATCCGATGTTTTCATAGTCGATAAATGCCCACTTCAATGTGTGACCTCCTTGGTAAAGCTAACGCCAAGCTCGCTGGTAAATTAGGAGCGCAGCGAGTAATTTATCCGTGTGCAGCGCTTTGTTAGCCACGCTCCCCTATTGAAAGCATGTACTTTCTTAGGTGTCGTTCTTGGCGCATGACGTGGAGCATGTATACCACATCGCCTTCGAGTCTATAGAAAATTCGGCAAGGACTTACAATAACCTCTCGGTAGTTCAGATTTTCTAGCTCGGGAGGCACGCGGCCAGACTCGGGAAACTGTTCAAGCCGCAAAACTTTTTCGAAAATAGTTTGGACTAGGTTTTGAGCAGCGGGCAAATTACTTAGTGCTATGTACTCAGCAATTTCATCTAAGTCCTCCAGGGCGGGCTCGGTCCAGCTTATTTGAGCCATTTGTGCATTTTCTCACGCGCTTCGCTTTGGCTAACGGTACGCCCGTCGAGGATAGCACGCTCCCCTTTCGCCACCCCTTCTAAGATTTGCATACGTCGTTGCATAAATTCAAAATCTTCAACATCAACAAGATAGGCAGAAGGTTGGCCATGCTCTGTAATGAGCACGGGTTCCTTTGAAGCGTGAAGATCGGCAAGGATTTTCGTTGCC
>SDWK01000632.1 GCA_004195335.1 Shewanella sp. | reverse complement strand
AAATTACGTAGATCTTTCAAAACATACAGGCCGGAAGTAGCATCGGTCGCCGCAAAAGGGCCGGTATCTCGCCCATGAAGGCCTCCAACATCCCTATAAGCATGCGATGCGCTGATTATCAAAGAACGAATTAATTTGGTTCTGACATGAAACAGTCTCTGCTACAATCGAATCCAAAGCATCACCTCCTGTGTTTGGTAAGGTTGTTTGACGATAACCTATTCTACTCCAGCTGATGGTACTTTTGATCTTTAATTTCAATATGTTACAACTTTATTCCGCCTGCGAAAGTTGAGTTCTTAACTTTGGTGCATGCCGCACTCACGTCAGCCGTTGATTTCGCGAATGCTAACCGTCGAAGTTCTCCAGGCTTTTTTATATCGACGACCCAACCTGCATCAAACAGACCTCCGGCAGAATTAAATTCTGTCTGTAGTTTTGTCTCTTTGTCGTAAAGAATTATCTTTCCGTTCAATAAATCATCTTTTGCTATATAGGCGAAGGCGTTGTTGGTATCCTTCATGTGCAGGATGTCCCCACATGGAAAAGGATCAATGCCGTCTAAAAATCTTCTTGTTTTCAACCTGAGGGCGTCTGGCCATCCACGCATTCATTATCTCCATATAGTCACTGTTTTTTTGTAACAGGTCATTACACTGATACAGTTCCATCGGTTCTTTCAAAGTGGTGCACAAGCACTACTCGGCAAAGGGCCGTCTATGTAGCGCATATTGTTTATCTCATGGAGATAATAAAATGCATAAATTTCTTTGATATGCATATCTATTCTATAAAGATCGAGTAAAAATGTTCTCGTCGCCTCCCAGGAGAGATCCGATGATCCACAATAAAGAATATCGTCCACTATCTGCTGAATATTTACTTTCCCAAGCATGATCTTATAGGTTTTCTTAGCCAACTCTATTTGCATGTCGTATGAAATTAAATCGCCACGCTCAACGCAATTGTGGTGGAGTAATGTTGATTGCATTGCTATTTCAAGGCACTCATCTCTTGTTATACTGCCGTCGTTAAAAAAAGTTCCAAAACATATAATCAGTTGATTTATGTGGCCTGATACTTTGGTGAATTTTTCCATTTTTTCCCCTGCCGTATTTAATCGATGCTGATTTCAGTCAAATCGCAGGCCGCACGAACAGACCGATTTTACAGCTAACAATCTGCACTTCCCTTTACGCCTTTAGTGTCTGACGGCTTGCACAAATCCCCTCCCATCGATTTCTTCGTTGAGCGACAGGGCTTAAAATGCCTCAGTTCAGCTCGTTGGCGGGCAAGACTGCGCCACACGGCGTTAGGCCAAAGCGCCCAATATCCAATAACTCCTCTAAATCTATCGTTAAGCCCTATCAACGTAAATACGATTATGTTACATATGCAATACACACAAAGCATATGTAACTACTTGTGCAAATCTTGGAGGTGAAAATGGTTAAGGCCAGAAAATGCCCTTTGGAATCCTGTGAAGAATTGGAGTCTTTGCGTTCCCAAGTGGCATCCTTGCGTCAGGAACAGCGCAGGCAACGCAACCAATCAGATAGTCGGTTAGAAATTCAGCTACGGGAACGCATCAAAGAACTCGACTGCCTCTACAGCCTGACCAAGTTGGCCGAGCAGAACGAGCATTCGATCGACAAACTATTGCAAGGGGTAGCGGACAGGCTCCCTGCGTCCTGGCAATATCCTGAAATAACCTGTGCCAGGATTCTCTTCAAAGAGCAAACCTACCTATCAAGCAATTTCAAAGCGACCCAATGGAAGCAGGAATCTGCGGTTACTGTATCCGGTCGGCAGGAGGGGCTGGTGGAAGTTCACTATCTTAACAAAATGCCACAGCTCGATGAAGGTCCATTCCTTAAGGAAGAACGCCTGTTAATTGATGCCGTCAGTGATCACATTGCAAAAGCCGTGGATCGGATTAAAACTCAACGCCAGTTGCAGGTTGAACAGCATGCGCTGCAAGATGCAAACGCGGCACTGCATGATTCCCTGGCCCAAAGCCAGCGAGAAAAGAAGATGATCGGCGCATCCATTCAGGCCAAGATCGATAAAATAATCACGCCAATATTTTATGCCTTAGAGTCTGATATGGATGATCGACAGCTGAAGTACCTAGACCTGCTCAAAAAAAATCTGGCGGCTATTGTTTCGCCGTTTGTCGAGGGGCACCAGGATATTCTCGCCAGGCTCAGCCCGGCCGAACTGCTGATCTGCGACATGGTCAAACACGGATTGCCCTCTAAGGAGATTGCCAACATCCGGGGCATTTCTCCCGCAACGGTTAATCTCCATCGGGAAAATATCCGGAAAAAACTGGGTCTGACTAATCGCAAGATAAATCTGGTTTCTTACCTTAACGCCAGAGCGGAAGAGCAATAAACCACAAATTAAAACGATGGAATTCCCGAGTACGAAAGACTCACAAACAAGGCCAGGACAAACATGAAATTTGGCGGGCGGCATATACCATGAGGGCACATCCCAAATAACTGCAAAGTAAAGAGCAAATCACAGGGTCACATCTTAAATGTTAAATATTCGTTGCCGCACTCTGCCCACCAGCTCTCGCAACCCCTCACGCTCAACCAGCTTTACAGAAAACTG
>SDWK01000089.1 GCA_004195335.1 Shewanella sp. | reverse complement strand
TTCCAGTATATAGCTTTTCGTAAAACCGAGGAACACCAATAAAAACCTGTGGGTTAATAGTTCCAATATGTTTCATTATTGAAGCAGGATCTTCCACATAATAAAGCTGAGAACCTGACTTGATAGCCAAAAAATTAATCATTCTCTGGAACATATTCGAAAGCGGCAACCAGCAAACTAACTTCCCCCCTTCTTCAATATCTGAAAATGCATATAGAATAGCATCGACTGCCAAACATATCTGCCCATGCGAATATTGAATACCCTTAGGAGTACCGGTAGTTCCAGAAGTAAACAGTATGGTTGCCGGCTGATCGGGGCTCGCCTGATTCCAGTCATGTCCTGGATGATCTCCCCCTAATTTAAGCAGCGCACCATAAGAAATCGTTACACAACCTCCCTGTTCATTCTCGCTCATTTCTTTGCCACGATGCACTACATATCTAAAACGCTGCTGGGCAAGACTTCCAAAACGAGTAACTGTTGAAAGATTATCAACAACAAGCCCCGAAAGCTGACAGCGTTCCGCCACCCAATCTAAATTACGATTCAAATCATATGAATCTAATCCCACCACCACGCCACCAGCAGCCATTATGGCGTGCTGCATGATGTCCCAGTACGGTGAACTTGAAGCAATAATCCCAATGCGATCACCAGCCTTTAGACCTTTGTATTTCAAACTAACGGAAATACGCGCGACATCATCAATGAAATCCCCATAGCTTATTGAGCACCAAGCACCTCCTGCTGGCATGCTCCACAGTGCAGGCAAATCAGCGCTACGTGAAGCACGCCCTTCAAGCAGACTCGTTATTGTACATTCAGTCCTTCCGCTGTATGTTGACGCATCAACGGCAGGGTTTTGTTTTTTGTCTAAATTCACATCCGGCATAATCATCAAGACTCACTACGAACATTCGTACCGAGCACAGGATCATATATTCCTCGAGGTTTGTTTATTTTTAAATCATCTTCTGTAATACCGAGTTTACGCATACTACGGGCGACCTCCTTACCTGGACCTATTTTATTTGTAATAATAAAATCCATGATAGGTGCCATCAAACGCCAATAATTTCGATTAGCCTTACCTCTACGAATAAGATCTGAGAACTCAGGAAGATATGGATTGTATCCAAATGACTTTATATCTGAATACATTAGCAACCAATTTATTGGATAATTACTGTGAATTGGGCTCGCATGTTTATGCGAAGCCACCAGCCCAAGCTCAACAACCTGCTTCATAACATTTTCTTGGTCATATTCCCAAGCGTGAAATGGCGCTAAATAGCGCGGGAACTGAGTATTCTTTGGGTAATTGTCTGGGTTAAAAAAACGTTTTATCTCTTGCTCATTAAACTGACCACAACTTCTGATTTCTGGGGGCGTCCAATCCGCTTGACAAATAAGATCTCGAGAAAACTCATACAGCATACGTTCTGGCTCAGGCTGACCAGGAGAGTATCCTGCCAGAACAACAGGAATATCCTTCTCTATTGCAAGCTTAATTGAATCACCTTCGAAAAGCGGGGCATAAACATATGATACCGAATAAACTGCTCCTCGCTCTTCTTGATTACAAAGCAAATATCGAAATAACTTATCGTAGAAAACGCCAGACGGTCGATAACTAATGTGGTCAATATCTAGCTTTGATAGTGTCCGATCAATATTATCCCATGCGATTTTTGGAAGATTGGCATCAACGGTATAAGCCAAAACGTTCAATCCAAACTCTTTCTTTAGCTTGTAAAGCTCGTACGCACTGTCCTTGCCTCCACTAAACGGTACTAAACAATCATATTCCGCTTGACCCTTGCAATCCATCAGCGTTTTTTCAAGGTCCGCTTCTCGCTCTTTCCTGGCATCTTCCTCGATTAAGGAATCTACAGATTCAGAATATTCACGACAAAGATTACACAACCCATCATCAAAAACACTAATGCCAGGGACGTTATCGGTGATGAGACAGTTTTTACATTTCGCCATGCTATAATTCCTTCAAGTCTAGTAGGAAGGTTATTAATCCATCTAATGCTACTTATAAAACACTCGTGATAAAAGCAAACTTTAGAAAACACTCCTCTCCACCAGGAAACAAATTAAAAGTACATATGAATCATGCTGTTATTAGCACCCTGCTATACAATAACATTCCAGATAAGACATCTCCGACCATGCCCATCAGCACAGCCTCGGTAGCGAGGCTCTTGCCACATAAAGCCAGTCATTTATGACGTGTCCTTAACCCTCTGATTACAATAGCCTAAAAACCATCATATGGTACTAGTCTCTTACTGTTTACCAGCCCAATCCGGCTGATGAATTACTCCTGGACATTTCTCTTCGTCTGAAGCACCTCAGAATTGCGATCACCGCGTACTCCCTAGGGAACGTACGAACAAGTCCTGATTTTTAAGCTAATCGCCTCATCAAGGTCGATTTCCCGGATAATTACCCTATATATGTTCGTTTTTAGTGCCTGGCTGCCTTTTTTCTGGCATTCAAGGCGCACTGACCCTATGTTTTGACCATTTGACTCACTCTGACGATATTCGCCAGAGCAAACAGCATGGCCAGCTTGTTGTCATTTTTAGCCAAACCTCGGTAGCGTGCTTTAG
>SDWK01000081.1 GCA_004195335.1 Shewanella sp. | reverse complement strand
AGTGGTTCCCCTGCAGATGCTGGTGACACTAGTCCCCCCGGCTCTTATGGGGATTGGGCGGGCTGACGTGAATATACGCCATGTACTTGTTGCTTGCGTACTGATCCCCACCGGCATCTATATCGGTGTTCAGTATGGTGTCGACACCGCCGCCTGTTCCTGGCTAATAGCCTACCCACTCTATTTTAGTGTCGTTTTAAAAGTCGCCCTGCCAGTACTGGGAGTAGCGATTAAAGACTACCTAATCAAGCTTATCTGGCCCACCCTGGCCAGTGCTGGTATGTATCTGAGCGTTACTGTCTGCCGCGAGCTACTCAGCTCATTCACATTGGCAGCTCCTGCTATCTTGGCAACGTTAATCGCGGCTGGAGCACTCACCTATGCAGGTATGTTGTTGCTATTTCAACGCCAACTAATCTTGGATGCTAAAAAATTGTTATTCAGTAAGACGTGAGGCTATACGCTTTGAGCTGTGACAATGTTTCAGCCAGTACTGATAAAATGAACTCAACGTACTTGATAACAATGAACCAGCTACTACACCGAAGGGCAAATAGATTTCATATCATTCGGAGAATTATAAATTCATTAGCGAACTGACTGGAATTATCAGCATGCCTTTATTCAGCAAGACCCAACTTACGATAGAGACCGGTGAGCGGGTACTCTAAGGCTTTCGCCTTCAAAGCATAGTCCCGCGCGTTATCTCGTTGCCCCATCGCCTCATAGACGAGGCCTATATTATAGGAAAGCTCTCCGGACTCGGGCAGATTCTTTTCGGCAATCAAGTAATTATCCAGAGCCATGTCATAGCGCTCCAAACGGTGATTATAAATGCCAGTCAGCATATATAGAACGCCATCCTGAGGCTTATAACCAATCGCACGCTGTAAATAACACTCAACCTTATTCTCAAGGCTTATTTTATGTGGCTGCAGTTGGTAACGAACAACGGCATACAAAGCTCTGTGATGATTGGGAAAAGCACGGATTGTGTAGTTTATATCTCCCAACATAGCCGGAATCCCACCTGACCGGCGCGGTTTCAAGCGATCTTCAGCCAGCGTAAAATGCGCCTGCTCCACTAATGACAAGGGTTCCCCACGATGCGAACCATTAGTGTAATCATAGGGCCCATAGGCTTGAGGATCTCCTTTGCAAGGAATTCCGTCAAAGTCTTTGCCTATCCAGGGTGCTGAGTATTTTGGGTCTGGTGGTACCGTAGCAAGAACAGGCGCTGACAACTGAAGAGCACTCAGAGACACGACAAGCAGAGCACCGCTCTTTAATCGCTTCAAACCTAACCTCCTTTCGTATTTGACAAGACTCACACCGTACTCCAAGCCCTGCCAGCTACAGCCAATGCCAATGCCAATGCCAATGCCAATGCCAATGCCAATGCCAATGCCAATGCCATGAAATTGAGCATTAGATCTATATATCAGATCAAATCATAACCTATAAACAGGAGTATACTACTTCAGTTATGCATAAAATGGACATATCAACCTAAATACTGAATTAAGTCCTTAAAATAGTGACGCCGCATTGCTATGATTCGGTGTAGATACATTTGTATGAAAGGAACTCTCTATTGGCACGTTTTACGACCATTATCCCCTACTTTCAACGCGAAGAGGGAATCCTTGTCAAATCGGTACTCTCTGCTCTCGAGCAGGGCTATAGCGACAACCATATCATCGTTGTCGACGATGGTTCTCCGACTCCTGCCCGTAAAGAGCTGGAGAAGCTACTTGGCAGCCATAGAGATAAGATCACCCTGATCGAGCAAGCTAATGGAGGTGCTGGTTCCGCTAGAAACAGGGGGCTGGATGCAGTGGCCGAAGATTGCAAATACGTCGCCTTTCTCGATTCCGACGACCAGTGGTTTCCCGGCCACTTGGACAACGCTGTCCACGCCCTGGAACAGGGGTACGACTTTTATTTTTCCGATTTCTATTTCAGCGATTATAAACAACAAACCGCTTTTAAACGGGCTGGCAAGATCACCCCAACGGATCACCAGCCACTAGCAGGCGGCAGTCAGCTATATGCCTACAATGGTAATATGCATGACCAGATCATCATCACCGGCAATATTATTGGTACCTCTAATGTTGTCTATCGCTTCGCGGAGCACAACCAGCTACGTTTCCGAGAAGAGTTCTATAACGGTCAGGATTACATGTTTTGGTTAGACCTGTCAGCCCGTACAGACAAGATAGCCTTCTCCTCCGATACGGAATGCGACTGTGGTCGCGGTATCAATATCTATGCGGGCGCAGGCTGGGGAACAGAAGGGTCGCTTAATCGACTGAAAAACGAGATCAAACTGTGGTCCTCGGTGAAGCGTATTTTTGATCTGTCCACTGAACAAAGCCAAGCCAACAATCAGCATCTATCTCAACTAAGGGAATCCGTGGTACTCGATATACTGCATCGATTAAGACATAAGAAACCATTACAGGCCATAATATTGAAGGAATTTTTACATTATGACAAAGGCCTGTTATTTGCATTTATACCTATTCTTATTCGAAGATTAACCAACAAAAAACAAAGCCATATGTAGTTTTAAAAACAAAACAGATCACAAAAATACCGGCAACCCAGTATAGACAATAATAT
>SDWK01000399.1 GCA_004195335.1 Shewanella sp. | reverse complement strand
GATGGTGACACATTAAGTTTCTTGGCGACGAATCTACCGGCCGGGCTTTCGATCAATACCGGTACCGGCGCCTATACGACGATCGGATCGTTCGGGACCGGCAGTGGCGATCTCGGCAACATCGACTTTCTTGATTGAAATAAAATTGATAGTTGAAGTGTCATTATCGATGGACCAAGGCGTAGCCGATGCCATAAACCCAAATGACAAAAGCCATATCCCTATAACTAATATTCTCATACCTTACCCTTATTCAGTGTCTGAAATTAATTATGAACTCGCAAAGCTGAAGCTAGCACAGTTACAAGTATAAGAATGAAAATGAGAATTTGTAAATGTATCGTAATGAAGGGGAGGATATAAGGACAATGAGGGATAAGCTTTATATCCCTCAATCTTTCTATGAGTAGTTACAATCTAAGGTGCAAGCCGGGTGATATCCCAACCAGAGTGCTCTTTAGAGTAAAGGAAACGGTCGTGGAGTCTATGCTCACCACCTTGCCAGAATTCTATACTGGATGGTTTAACAACATACCCTCCCCAAAACTTAGGCAATGGCACCTCACCCTGACTGAATTTTGCTTTCATCTCGGCAAACTTTGATTCAAGCGCCTGTCTAGCACTGATTTTGCTGGATTGTTTAGAGACCCAAGCCGCTATTTGGCTATCTTTGGGTCGGGTAATAAAGTACTTCATCACCTCGGCCGTCGACAGGGGCTCGGCTTCGCCGGTGATCGCAACCTGACGCTCTAGAGAGTGCCATGGAAACAGTAAACTCACCTTTGAATTTATCTCTATCTGCTGAGATTTTCGACTCGCTAAATTAGTGAAGAAGACAAAGCCTCCCTTATCGAAACGTTTCAACAAAACGATTCGCTGAAAAGGCTGGCCGTCAGCATCTACCGTTGCGACCGACATGGCAGTCGGATCACTGAGAACCTCTGAATCGCGAGCTTGTTCCATCCATTTTGAAAATAGCTCAATCGGATCGTCCGGGAGATCCTCCTTATGAAGCCCCCCCAGCGTATACTCACGTCTGATATCGCTCAGCTTTGACATTTCTGCTTGTCCCTACTCTAATTCAGATAAAAGGTGACATGAACAATATCACCTTTGGTTGTATTACTTGTTCGAGTCACACCACACATGCAACATTTCAAGACCCAGTGTCGCGCCGGCGAGCGCTGTTATTTCTGCGCTGTCATAGGCTGGGGCAACTTCGACGACATCCATCCCGACGACATTCATGCCTCGCAAGCCACGGATGATTTTCATCGCCTTATCGCTGGTCAAGCCACCACATACGGGCGTGCCGGTACCTGGTGCAAATGCAGGATCTAAGCAATCGATATCGAAAGTAATGTAAAGCGGCATGTCCCCTACCCGCAGTTTGATCTGCGCGACTATCTCTGCCGCAGTCATATCATTAGCGTCTGCCGCATCGATAACCTGAAACTGATGGTCATCATGATTGTATTCAGTACGAATACCAATTTGTATTGAATTTTCCGGCGCGATGATCCCTTCCTTTGGCGCATGGTAGAACATAGTACCGTGATCGTACTTACTCCCCTGGCTATAGGTATCGGTATGAGCGTCGAAATGGAGCAATGCCATTTTTCCATGTTTTTTAAAGTGAGCCCTTAGCAAAGGCAGCGTCACAAAGTGATCACCACCAAAACTTAACAAGGCTTTATCAGCATCAATAATCGCACTCGCGAAGTCTTCGACGCGTTGGGTAAAGTCGGCAGCATCACCACAGTCATAAACCAGATCGCCAGCATCGACAATTTTCAAGCGTTCAGAAAGCTTAAAGTCCCAAGGCCAACGAGTTTCTTCCCAGGCAAGATTGATCGAGGCTTGACGAATCGCACCGGGTCCCATGCGTCCGCCAGAGCGTCCCGTGGTAGCTAAATCGAAAGGTAGCCCTAAAATCACCACATCGGCATCACTTTGAATAGGATTAAAATCTAAAGGTTGTCTTAGATAACCAAATGCATTGGAATAGAGAGAATAATCAGGTTTGTCTGCAATTGTGGTCATAAAAGTTCCATAAATTAATAAGAATCATCATTATAAGGATTCAGGGATCAGCACTTCATTACTCTGCTGATGATATTGATTGAAATAAACAGTGTCACTTGGGGTTATCGATAGTGAACAACTCGCCACTGAGATACAAGCGGGAAAACCGTCAGCGGTAATTTTGGTATTGAAACCGATAACATCCCAACTTCGAGGGTTTAATATATTTAACAGTTCGGAGAATATATTGAACGAGGCTTGAGAAAAGTGCAAGTTTGTTTCGATACTCACATAAGACCCCTTTTCTTGAGGAGTGATATGGATTGTCATATATTTCTCATTCCACAGCCCATTAATTGAGTAACCAAAGGGCTCGAAAAGATGATCATCAAACATGAAGTCCGGGAAGAGGCAATCGAGTCGAAGAATATCTCTGATCCCACGGCTAGATTGTTTATCACTTCTTAGGTACTCGGCGACATCACCCTTGATGTGATACATCAGCAGCTGACCACTGTTCTGAGGTGGACTCAATTGTGCTTTGGTGTCGGCACAAAAAATATAATGATGATGGGTATCTAAGTGGCCAACACGATATGCGCGCCCAGGGATTTTGTTTCTTAAGCGTGACAGGTCACATTCGAAGCTACTTGCCTGAAGATGGGACAGCGACTCGCTCTTTCTCTGATAACTGGCAGCAGCTATCGCGCTACCGCCCAGCTTATCAACAAACAAGAGCACTGCATCCGCAAGCGTGGTTGTTCCACAAGTTAGCATCAGAAACTTATGCTCCCAGACAAAAAGGCTGGATTCACTAAGAATGTAAGCATCGCAATGAGCATTAGATAGCTTTGAGAGAATTTCGGCATTTGCGCTCGCGACTATCTCAGCCCAAAAACCATCACCCAATTGTCGTAAAGATGGGGTCGTAGAGGACACGACCACTTCAATTTTTTTTTCAGAACCTTCAAAAAACATACTATAGAGTCACCCGGTTACAGGCTCATTAAGCCTGCTCTAAGTTAATATCGTTACCCTATGAGAAGTCTTCCAGGTAAGTATAACCCTTCAACCCTAGCTGTAACTCTTCGAGAATATTCGCTCTCTCATCTTCTTGAATATGCTTATTGACCAGCTCTTCATAGGTACGCATAAACGATACGGCATCGAGGTTCACATACCTAAGTACGTCCGCCACGGTGTCTCCAGCCAATACTGATTCGATATTGGTTCTACCATCTTCATCGAGACGTACCACTGCCGAGTTAGTGTCTCCGAACAGGTTATGCATATCACCCAAGATCTCCTGATATGCCCCAACAAGGAAGAAACCAATCAAATACGGGCTCTCGGCACTCCAGGCAGGGACGGGTAATGTGGTTTCAATTCCCTGACCATCGACATATTGATCGATAGTACCATCAGAGTCACAGGTGATATCTAATATAACCGCACGGCGCTCAGGCGCCTTATCGAGACCTGAGAGTGGCATGATAGGGAACACTTGATCGATTCCCCACGCATCTGGCAGTGACTGAAATAGCGAGAAATTAACAAAAAACTTATCGGCCAGTTTTTCGTTTAAATCATCGATGATGGGTCGATGAAAACGATATTTTGGACTCATCACATCACGTAGCTCATGGCAAACCCTAAGGTTGACCTGCTCGGCCCATGCTCTTTCAGATAAACTCAGTTGCCCTAGTGCAAACAGTGAATGCACCTCGCTCAGATCGCTTTGACAATCATGATAAATCTCAATCAAGGCACGTTGATCGGCTCTGCCACTGACTTCGCTCCAAGATTGCCACATATTATGCAGAAGCTGCGGCGCATCGACCTCTGGCGACTCAATGACTTCTGGTTTATACGCTTCGATACCGATGACATCTGTGATCAACACAGCATGATGTGCCGTAAGATAGCGACCCGACTCAGAGATTATTCTAGGCATCGGCTCATCATATTCATTACAAAGATCGGTAAGCACACTCACGATATTATTGGCGTATTCGGTCAATCCGTAGTTCATCGAGCTAGAACTCTGGCTACGGGTACCGTCGTAATCGACGGCCAGACCACCACCAACGTCGAAGCACTTTACATTAGCACCGAGTTTTTGCAGCTCACAGTAGAAACGCCCGGCTTCACTCACCCCTTGACGAATATCTCTGATATTGGCAATTTGAGAACCAAGGTGAAAATGTAACAACTGCAAAGAGTCTAACATCTGCTCTTGTTTCAATGAGTCGATAACGGTAAGTACCTGCGAAGCCGAAAGGCCAAATTTTGATTTCTCTCCGCCACTGGCTTGCCACTTGCCTTTACCTTGAAACGCAAGACGTACCCGGCAACCTAACCTAGGCGTAACACCCAGTTTTTTCGCTTCTTCAAGAATGATCTTAAGTTCAGATAACTTTTCTAAGACAATGAAAACTTGATGACCCAGTTTTTCACCGATTAAGGCCAGACGAATATATTCGACATCTTTATAGCCATTACAGATGATCACTGAGCTGGCTTTCTGAGCCATGGCAAGCACTGCCATTAACTCAGGCTTACTGCCTGCTTCGAGTCCCAATTGTGGTACTTCTTTAGAAATCTGGCTGGCCAAAATTTCTTCTACAACGGTTTGTTGCTGATTAACCTTAATCGGGTAAACCAACAGGTAATCGGCTTGATATTGATACTTTTGTATCGCCTGATTAAATGCCTGACAAACGCTGTGTACTCTGTGATGCAAGATCTGAGGGAATCTAAGCAGCACTGGCAATGCCACTCCTGACTTGACCATGTCTTTGGCAAGTTCATTTAGCCCTATACTGTATTCAGGGTGAGAGGGATCGGGAGAAACGGTGACTTCCCCGCTGTCACTTATCCCATAGAGCCCCTGACTCCAATAATTAACGTTGTACCCAGTGCGGGCATCATTAATAGACCAATCACTCATATTCTTTAAACCTGTATATAACCCAGATAAAATAGTATCAAGCATAATTGTCGATACTGTTATTTAAAACGAATTTAGTCAGACCATTCGTCATTAGCCGCAAAGCATCAACTTGCGTAACCAGTCAAGATGCACCAAAGCATGATTATACTAACTTAAATCGGCCTGCCATTATAGATGACACTAACCAAATTAAAGGAGCGCGATTAAACACCTCAAATGACTATTTTGCAAGTGGTTGCAGCACATAATTTGTGAAGTTTAACTTGCACTATATCGATGAAGATTAGCATGAATGTTAGCGGGAGCACTCTGCGCGGCTAAATTTCATTCAATTAGTCCAGTTAGATTCAAATCACTTACAGATTAATGGCTCATATTCCACTATAATCAGCAGCCATCGATATGTCGTAAGCAATAGAGAACTCCATGATACAGATAGGCAAAACCAGCACACTCGAAGTCGTTAAAATCGTTGAATTTGGCGTTTATTTAGACGGACAGGAACTCGGTCAAATACTTTTACCGACCAAGGTCATGCCAAAAGAGTGTAACTTAGGCGACATGTTAGATGTGTTTATCTACCTAGACTCGGAAGATAAACTCATTGCTACCACGCGTAAGCCTTTAGCTGAAGTAGGCCAATTCGCCTATTTAGAAGCCGTCGCTACCGGACAATTTGGTGCATTTCTAAACTGGGGTTTAGACAAAGATCTACTGCTTCCTTTCGGTGAACAACACCGTGAAATAGAGGAAGGTCGCTCTTACCTTGTCTACATTTACCAAAGTCATGTCGATGACCGCATCGTCGCCTCTTCAAAAATCGACAGATTTCTTGACAAAACACCCCCTCCTTATGATGCTGGTGAAGAGGTTAATCTGATTATTGGTGGCACTACCGATCTGGGTTACAAGGCGATTATTAATCACAGCCATTGGGGCGTGATCTTCAAAAATGAAGTGTTCCGCACACTGAGTTTTGGTCAGCGAATGAAAGGTTTCATTAAACAAGTTCGCAGTGATGACAAAATTGACCTTATATTGCAAAAAGGGGTCAAGGAAGAGTTAGATAAGCATTCAACAACTATCATGTTTAAGCTTAAACAAGCCGGTGGTTTCCTGCCATTAAATGATAAGACGGATGCCGATGCAATTTATGCCAAGCTGTCTATGAGTAAAAAAGCCTTCAAGAAGAGCATCGGTGGCTTATATAAAACAAAACAGATCACCATCTCTGTCGATGGAATACGATTGGTCGATTGAGTTACTGAGCCTCCATTCTAGTTACTTAGGACGATTCGACTAGTTTTCAAGCAGTAAGGTGATATCTAATAATTCGTCACTTTGATTAAAAGCATGACTCTGTTATAACAAAGTTATGCTTTTTTTATGAGTCTCCTGAAATGAAACTATCACTCCATGAAGCAAGAGTTATCGGATGCCTTCTCGAGAAGGAAATCACTACACCTGAACAATATCCCCTGTCATTAAATTCACTGACACTTGCCTGTAATCAGAAATCAAGCCGAGAGCCTGTGCTGTCGATAACTGAAACCGAAACACAAGTCGCCATCGATTCATTGATGAAAAGAAGACAGGTAACAGACCAAAGCGGTTTTGGCTCCAGAGTGGTCAAATATAAACACCGATTCTGCAATACGGAATTTAGTGACCTGCAATTAAGCTCGGCTCAATATGCCCTCGTCTGCCTCCTGCTTCTGCGTGGTCCACAAACACCAGGTGAATTAAGGACCAGAAGTAACCGACTGCACAATTTCGAAGATGTTGCCGCCGTAGAGAGAACATTGCTCACTTTGGCGCAAGCCGATCCCGCGATAGTGCATCAACTCGCCAGAGAACCGGGCAGAAGAGATTCATGCTACGAAGAATTACTTTCCGAACAGTCAAAAGGGATATCGGCGCCCATTGCTGAGCAATCTAATCCTGTACCTGAAAGCGTACCGCCAAAAGAGTGCACTGATGAGGTTAACAATTTATCAAACCGGGTGTCACTATTAGAAAAAGAAGTGGCGATGTTAAAAGAAGCACTGCACGATCTGCTTAACTGACAAACTAAAATCTGATTCTGAACGAAACAATTATTTACGAAACAAAGACCTCTAGAGTACCATTGGTTAAATTTATCGGTACTCTAAGGTGTTATTGTACCTATCTAATCGGTATAGCAAACAAAAGGGATCACATTGGAACCTAACGCTGACTCGGGCTTGATGCGTAATACGCTCATACTGGCCAAATTTGAATTAAAAAAATTATTATTTAACCCTCGGGGAGTGATCGCTCTCGTCGCCTTCTCACTCGTATGGTTACTGCTCCTTCTGTACCCTATTCGGAGTGCATCGAGCTTCCTGCTCAACCCGGACTTTAAACAACTGATCGCCAGCGTTTTTGGTGAGGAATCTATTAGCCAGTTGTTTCAATGGCAAGTCGCCGAGATGGCGATATTGTGGATATCGGCACTCTATATTTTTCCGATTTTCAGTATTTTTGTTTCAGCCGATCAGTTTGCATCAGACAAGCAGAGAGGCACGTTTAGATTTCTGACGTTAAGGACGGGGCGGGACAGCTTGTTTTTTGGTCGATATATCGGCCATATGCTGATTCAATCGCTATTACTCCTGTTTACTATTTTAGCCACCGTGCTCCTTGCGATGTCACGTGACGCAACATTGCTTCTGCCTGCACTCACTTCGGGAGTTATCATTTTCATTAATATGGTCATTATTCTTGCCCCCTTCACGGCATTGATGGCCATTCTCTCCCTGTATGCAAATTCAGCCAGGCAGGCGACTATCTACGCCATTCTGCTTTGGGCAATTAGCGCAGTCGTACTTTCAATCATCAACAACTACATTCCATCACTCGCCGGACTCCTTCACTGGACCTTACCAGGTGCACAGTTAAGTTTGATGATCAATACACAAGGAATGGGCAGTTTTGTTTATGCACCAATCCCTGTTATCCAGACACTGGTGTTACTTTTCCTTGGTAGAACCTACATGAAAAGGAGCTCACTATGAGTCTGATAAAATGTGAAATGCTGACAAAATCCTATGGCAGTAAACTCGCGCTCGACAGAGTCTCTATTGAGCTTAAAGCGGGGGCTCCTATCGCGCTGGTCGGCCCCAATGGTGCAGGTAAAACCACCCTATTTAGTCTACTGTGTGGTTACTTAATACCAAGCAGTGGCTCAGTGACTATTATGGGAGAGAAGCCCGGCAGTACTCAGCTGCTTGGTAAGGTTGCCTCACTTCCGCAAGATGCGACTCTTGACCCTAACCTGAATCTGATCACTCAATTCACTCTATTTGGTACTCTACAAGGGTTAACGACTAAACAAGCAAAGGCTGAAAGCCTGCGCGTATTGTCTCTGGTCGACCTTGCCCATGTTGTGGATCAAAAACCACAATCGCTAAGTCATGGTATGAGTAAACGAGCATCCATCGCTCAGGCTCTCATCGGTTCGCCTCAGCTGGTTTTATTAGATGAACCAACGGCGGGGCTCGACCCTGCAAATGCGAAGGTGATACGTGAGTTAGTCAGAACCCTGTCATCAGATATCACTTTTGTGATCAGTTCACACAATCTGGATGAACTTGAGAAACTGTGTGATCAGGTGCTCTATCTCGATCAGGGCAAGCTTGGTCAGTCAGTCTCAATACAGGAGAACATGACCGATGAGTACCTCACTGTTTCGATGCAAGCATGCGAAGATCAACTCTTCATCTCGGCCCTTGAAGGCTTAGCCGGCATAAACAGTGTAACGAAGAAACAGGAGAATGAGTATTTGATCCATTACTCTGTCGAAGAGATCAGTGATATTGAAATTCAGTTTTTTACTCTTTTGTCGCAAAATGGTTGGAAATACAAGGCGCTGCTGAAAGGCCGAACCCTTGAAGATAAACTATTCTCATAGGGTAAAACCTCATCCCCAGTCAAGGCATCATAATCTGTGATGCCTTTTCTATAGGCTAAGATCAGCCATTATCTAAACCACTCAAGCTCGTTAATTTAATGCGTATTGATGCAGGGTATTAATCCTCTTTATATCAATACAATCTCGAATCTCGAATCTCGAATCTCGAATCTCGAATCTCGAGTATCCTGCCTATGCAAAAACATAATGAATAGTGTAGAGAGCTGTAATCACACAATGGATGGTGTAGAGAGGATAGTCGTTGGCGCAGAGAGATAGGCGATGATAAACAGTAGATATTAAACTGATG
>SDWK01000896.1 GCA_004195335.1 Shewanella sp. | reverse complement strand
GAAGTGTATCAGGCCATGCTAACTCATTTAACACTTCCGTCGCACCTGCTGCATCATTACAGAGCAGGATCATATTACAACCCGCATCTAGTGCAGCTTGAGCACGCGCTTTATAGCCCCCTACAACCCCCGCCCCTTTCATTCCAAGATCATCAGAAAAGATGACACCTTGAAATGCAAGCTCATTCCTTAACACCTGTTTCAACCAATATCTGGAAAAGCCTGCAGGATTAGGATCTATATTAGGATAGATAACATGAGCCGGCATCACACCAAGTAATTTTTCCTGAGCGATGAGTTGTTTAAAAGGCAGCATATCTGACTCAACAATCTGTTGCCGAGTGCGATTATCGACAGCTTGATCGAAATGAGAATCTGCTTCAACGCTACCGTGGCCAGGAAAATGTTTACCGACGGCCGCCATGCCAGCCTGTTGCATACCATCGATAAAACGACCTGCCAGCTGAATGACCACATCAGGCTCACTGCCAAAAGCCCTTTTCCCAATGACCTTGCTTATTCCATTCAAATCTAATACTGGCGCAAAACTTAAGTCGATATCACAAGCAAGGAGTTCAATAGCCATCAAATAGCCGAGCTCTAGCGCCCATGACTTGGCCAATACCATGTCTCCATCTGCATAGGGCAATATATCCCCCATCGCAGGAATACCGGTAAAATCGTCCCTAAATCTTTGTACCCTGCCACCTTCCTGATCGACGGCGATGAGAATATCTGGCCGCACGGAACGAACTTGCTTAATCAAGGCGATAAGCTGGGTTCGATCTGAATAGTTTCGACTAAATAAAATCAAGCCACCAACCATCGGATGCTGAAGTTGTGACAGTTCCTCCTCTGACGCTTGGGTCGATAATAGATCAAGCATTAAATAACTCACACTGACTCCCTAACATTACATAAAACTGAATCAACCAAAAAGATGATGTTTTTTTTGCAGAAAAACAAAGGGTGGCTCAATCATTTTTAGTAGTCCGAACCTTAGCCTTAGCTTAACTAATCTGAAAGTGCTAATTAAAAAATCTCATGATAAGCCATGAAGAAAAGTATGGGATACTTTCAGATATAACAGCCACGAAGCGGATTAGATTATCATACCGCAGCCATTTCCCCTGAATTTTAAACCTATTTTTAATACCAAAGGGAAATTTAATCTAATATTAATAGTGTAGACAGAACAATAACAAACAGGGTTTCATCATGATAAGCGTTTTCGACATGTTCAAGATTGGCATAGGACCTTCGAGTTCTCATACTGTAGGTCCGATGAAAGCGGCCAAAATTTTTATTAATGAACTTGATATAAAAGAACTACTTGAATCTACCGACGAGTTAAGATCAGAACTGTTTGGCTCCTTAGGACAAACAGGAAAAGGCCACGGCACTGGTAAGGCTGTGATCCTTGGGCTCATGGGCGAAGCTCCGGATACCGTCGATACTGAGATCATAGACACGGTACTCGAAGAGGTCAGTGAATCTCAACAATTACAAATGGCTAACGGAAAAAAAGTCATTTTTAGCCGTGAATCAGGAGTCGTTTACCATAGACGTAAAAGCTTACCCGCTCATGCCAATGCCATGACTTTATTCGCTTACTCAAAAGGAGTGTGTATCTATGAGAGAACATATTACTCGGTAGGTGGTGGTTTTATCTTAGACGAAGATGAAATCAAAGCCCAAGATGCATCTCCAGCCACCCCGATTCAATCTGCCCCCTTTGATTTTAACAGTGCAAAAGAACTCCTGTCATCATGCACAGAAAATGGATTCAGTATCTCATCACTCATGATGGCTAATGAGCTCAGTGTGGCACCCGAGAGCCAGGTAAAAGAGCAGCTTTGGCACATTTGGCAGACAATGAAAAATTGTGTAGAACGAGGTTATCACAAAGAGGGAATATTACCCGGCGGTTTAAAGTTAAGACGACGAGCTCCTGCTATGTACCGCAGATTAAGGGCAGAAGGTAAGAATAATATCGATCCTTTAACCGCGTTGGACTGGGTAGATCTGTTCGCTCTATCGGTAAATGAGCAAAATGCGGCGGGCGATCGAGTCGTGACCGCGCCAACAAACGGAGCAGCGGGTATTATTCCTGCGGTACTGTGTTATTACGATACCTTTGTCGAAGAGGTTGATGTTGAAATTTGCTGTCGCTACCTGTTAACGGCTGCGGCAATTGGTATTCTTTATAAGAAAAATGCCTCAATATCTGGTGCAGAGGTTGGCTGTCAGGGAGAAGTGGGCGTCGCCTGCTCGATGGCCGCTGGCGCACTAACCGAGATTATGGGCGGTACGATTGAGCATGTTGAAAATGCCGCTGAAATAGGTATGGAGCATAACTTAGGCTTAACTTGTGATCCTGTTGGTGGTTTAGTACAGGTCCCCTGCATAGAACGCAATGCCATGGGGGCAGTGAAGGCTATCAATGCTTCGAGAATGGCGCTACGTGGTGACGGAAATCATAAAGTCTCGCTGGATAAGGTCATAAAAACCATGATGGATACCGGGAAAGACATGAGAAGCAAGTATAAGGAAACGGCAAAGGGTGGTTTAGCGGTGAACATCGTCGAATGTTAATCGCTGCCGTTTAAGTGAATTATCACAGTTAAAA
>SDWK01000883.1 GCA_004195335.1 Shewanella sp. | reverse complement strand
CTCATAACCTCTGTACGAATATTTCTGCGTTACCTCATTATCGGTGGTCGCTGTACCGCGGACTTAGATCAAGCTGTCCCCGTATTCGCGCACTGGCGTTTGACGGAACTTCCCCAGAGTTTAACCACAGATGAACTAGAGAAACTGATTGAGAAGAGTGAAGGCAACTCACTAAATCGTATTCGTGATCTCGCTATTATCTTGTTACTTGTGCGGCTCGGACTTCGTGCTGGAGATGTAGCAAAAATGAATATAGATGATATCGAATGGCATGACGGCAGCCTTCGGGTTTCGGGAAAAAGTCGTTCAGAAGTTCGTCTACCACTACCTCAGGATGTCGGTGATGCAATACAACGTTATCTCGAATTGCGTCCCAAAAATGCACAAACCAACAAACTCTTTGTTAGCAATATTGTCCCTTACCAAGAATTTTCATCAGGGGGAAGTGTATCATCAGTGGTTAAAAGAGCTTTGTTGAGAGCTGGTGTGAACACACGCATTAAAGGTGCCCATGTGCTTCGACACACAGCGGCTACTGAGATGTTACGTAATGGTGTTCCATTAGATAAAATCGGTTTAGTGCTACGACATAAACGTTTGGATACCACTGCTTATTACGCCAAAGTTGATGTTGCACTGCTTAAACAGATTGCCCAACCATGGCCGGAGGCACTCCAATGATACACGATATAAAATTATACCTGGCTTTGCGACGTACAACGGGTTTTGTTCTCTCAAACGATGAATGTCTGTTACTTAGTTATGCCCGATTTGCAGCAGAATCTGGTGAATCATTCATCCGTGCTTCAACCGCGATAAAATGGGCCAGTAAAGCTGTGTCTGTGGCTCAACGTGATACCAGAATAAAAACGGTGTGTAGATTTGCTCGTTATATTCGTTTAGAAGACAAACGTCATGAGTTGCCGCCATCACGTTATTTTTTCTGTTATAAAACACGACGCTTACCATTTATTTACTCCAATACAGAGATCACTAATCTGATTAAAACTGTATTAGCGCTAGGTCCACCAGACACTTTGTATCCACATACCTTTGCGAATTTAATTGCGCTATTGTCAGCAACAGGACTTAGAGTCTCTGAGGCATTGAAGCTACACCTTTCTGACATCACTGCCGACGGGCTTTTGATCCACCATACAAAGTTCCGTAAGACCCGTCTGGTACCATTGCATGACACTGCAGTACTCGGATTGGAACGTTATTTGGTTCGTCGACGTTCAGTATCATCAAGCAATAATGAAGTATTTGTTACAGAGGTGGGACAACCACTGCGTTATAGTTCAGTGTATTGCACATTTAAAAAATTGCTGAAAAGAACAAAGTTATCGACCCCAGCAGGTGTTCCCCAACCTAGATTACATGACTTACGCCATCGATTTGCTGTGAACTCGCTACTGGAGTGTTCGAACGGTCGTAAATTGGTGAGTCAGCACATGTTAGCACTGTCTACCTATTTGGGGCACGCCAATGTTTATTCAACATTTTGGTATCTTGAAGCTGCACCTGAGCTGTTACGTAATATCGCTATTGATTGTGAAAGCTTCTTATTTAAGGGAGAAAAATCGTGGTCATAATTAGTCAGCACATTGAAGCATTTCTTTGTGAATATCTTATTCATCAGAGGGGGCTTAGTCCACACACTTGTGATTCATATGCTTATAGTTTCTTACTGCTTTTCGAATTTGCAGCGAAAAAGTACAAAGTTCCGCCCTCTAGTTTGATGCTAGAGCAATTGAAAGCAACACTTATTAGTGATTTTCTCGAAGACCTTGAAAAGACACGTCAAAACTCACCAGATACAAGAAACATACGGTTAGCTGCCATTAAATCATTCTTTCGGTTTTTGGAATATCGCTTACCTGCTAGACTTGACCAAATTCGTGCTGTCCTAGCAATTCCTTTTAAAAAAACTGATAGTCGGTTGGTATCTTACCTAAACCAAGAGGAAATCCAGGCACTACTCAATGCACCAAATCCCACAACTCGTATGGGAATTCGAGACCGAGCTATGCTACACGTAGCTATTTGTGCTGGCTTACGCGTTTCAGAGTTAGTTGGCTTACAAACGAACGATTTGACCTCATCGCAGAAGAGTATTCTTGTTCATGGTAAAGGCCGACGAGAGCGAGCATTACCTCTATGGCAGGTTACTACTACGGCGCTGAGAGCATGGTTAGCGATCAGAGGAGAGACAACAACTCCTGAGGTTTTTGTCAATGCGCGAGGAGAACCCATGACTCGTTGGGGATTTGCCTACTTGCTAAAAAGTCATGTTAAAACAGCTATGTGCCATTGCCCATCATTATCTAAGAAACGAGTATCACCACATGTATTGAGGCATGCCTGCGCGATGATAATCTTGCAAGCAACTCAAGATATTCGAAAAGTCGCATTGTGGTTGGGTCATAGTAATTTGGCAACATCAGAAATTTATACGCGTGCCGACCCGAGTGAAAAATTGGAAGTAATTGAACAAATTGTTCCACCGCACCTACGTAAGGGGACGTTTCGCCCACCGGACAAGTTACTTGCAATGTTAAAAGCATCAAATAACAAAGTATAGCAATGCGTTTTAATGGGGAGTAAAAACAGAGATATGAATCTATAACAA
>SDWK01000396.1 GCA_004195335.1 Shewanella sp. | reverse complement strand
TTCGATCGCTAATCGAGTCCTGCCTTGGCTGTTAAACAGAATATGTTCGGTGGTGATCAGGCTATCGCTGCTATTGTTTTTGGCATCCTGGTTTATATCGGCGTACCGGATGAATGAAGACTCCAATGTGAAGGGCGCTGCGATGAACTCCAAGTCAGCATCAGGCTGGTCATTGTCACGGCCTTGATTGTTATGATTGCTATTTATAACAAGGTCTACCCTAAGATGACTCGGCTCTGATGAACTAAAGGTTAGCGTTTCAGCATCAAACTCGACAGTTTTAGATTTAGAAGAGGGGCGGAGGTGACGGTAAGAGATTGGGCCCAGGTGCATTGTTAGCTTAGGGAGCGCTATCTCGAGTAGGCCTGTTTCGTCGTAGCTCAGAGAAAGGTCATCTTGGAGTCGAAGCCATGCCGTTTGATTGTTAAAAGAAAAATTGGACTTGAGTTGGCTCGATGCCGAGGTCTGCCGCTGCTTCACACTTAATTGATTGCTTTTAATTTGCGCATTCTTATTGACGTTAAGTTCAATGGAAAAAGGCGATGTCGCCTCATGACTAACCACTTCATTATTCGTGGTTATGGAGAACTCGCCTTCTAATGCCAGTGAAGAAGTGCCTAGCGTAATATCGGCAATGGGCAGAGGCTCAACTAAAAGATTATTTATAGACAGCGCTTGTTGATGCTCTGCGCTGACTAGCCATTTGCCGCTCAGGCGTAACTCCTGTCTGTTTTGACTTGGCAGCGATAATGATGCGTCATTGATTGAGACGGTGGCGTCGACTTTTGATTGAGAGATACTGAGCTGAAGCCGATCCCAGTTGACTTGTTTCTCTTGCAATGAATAGGTGAGTGGCTGTTTCAGGCTTAGTTGTATCTCAGGGGATGACTCAGCACTTAAAGCCTGAATGAACTGCTGCGCCTGATGTTTAACTGCATCGCCATGAATGAGTTGAAGCAACGCGTCTTGCTGAGATGGGCTCGGCGCAAGACTTAAGGAGAAGGGGAGCAGCCTCAGTGAGAGATCGGCAAGATGGCCATTAAGCTCAAACTCCAGGCTAACGTTATTGCTCACTTTTGCCATGTCAGTATTGTGAGTGGTATCGGCCGAATGCGGCTCAAGCGTCAGTGCTTCGAGTTGACCAAAGACGATCTTGGCGTCGGTGAGTGTGTGATGCGACATGAGCTGAGCGGTTTTAAGATTAAGAACGACAGTCGAGTTTAGACTGCCATTGAGTTCGATGTTTGCATCTTCTACCCGCTGCTTTAAGTTGAACAGGGGGAGAAGTGCGCTCGTATTTAACTCTTGATTTGATAAACGGCTGAGGAATGAGGTTAACTCATCGAATACCAAACGGGTGGATATTTGCCAACGTTGCTCGCTTAAATTAGCGGATAAATCAAAAAGCTTATTCCCCTGATGACTCAAACTGGTGTTGAGCTGCCCTGTATCATCGAGTTGTAGCTTATCCATGACCAGACTCAGCCGTGACGGGTCAGTGCCGATCAGAGTCAATGAGGTTTTACCGATATCTATCTCGGGCAGTTGATTGAGGTCCAGTGCCAGTGTTGGCCCCTGTTCATCGAGGTTTTTACCCTCTTCGGTGAGCACGGCAGGATTGAGTGCAACATCAATTTGACCCAGTGATATTTTATCTATCTGGTTTGCAGAGAACTGAAATGGCGAAAAGCCTTCATCTAAGTTAATCACCAGATCATTTATCGCGACTCGACTGCCGTGAACATTCAAGGTCAACTGAGGAAAGTGCCACACGTTAAGCGCATCTGGGCGGATGCTTAGCTCAGTTATCTGGGTGTCATATTCAACGAGGTACTGGTTTGCCAACCTGATGGCCAGCCGTTCATAGGTATTCGCCACTATGACGAAGAGAGTCAGTAATAAAAGAGTGAAAGCCAGTGAGAGCCGCTTTGCACGAGATAATTTCCGCAGCATCGATAGGGTATTTCGATATTGATGATAATGATCTCTGAGTTTAGCACGCTATTATTTCAAATAATTGATTATGAGGTGTATTCGATAGGAAAATCGAATCAAAAAGTTGTGAGGTATTGGGTGAGAAATGTGACTTGGCAGGATCAAAAAAGGCCGTGTAAAAGGCCTTTATGATGTCACTTATCTGGTTAACTCAACGATCAATTTAGTTGTATGCTTCCAGTCCATTACGCCTTCCAACCAATTTTAGTCGTTAAGGTGTGGGATGTTTTCGGTAGAAAGGTGACCTTGTCTTCCAATACGTTAGCCGCTTCTAGGCAGACCTCTAATGATGGTAATCATCAGAGGCACCACTGGAGCCAGCTTTGAACCCTGATCTACGCTTTCCAGCCCATTACGCCTTCCAACAAATCTTAGTCGTTAAGGTGTGGGATGCATTTGGGGCTAGGGTGACCTTGTCGTCTAATACATTCGCCGCTTCCAGACAGACCATACTGAGGTAGTCATCACTATTGAAGCGTGATAAGCGCATGGATTTATCTATCCATGGGTTCCAGAGTACCGCAGACTGGCTGTTTTCACGGCTGACCTCGATAATGCCATCCGGGGTATGAAGTTGTTGGGTCTCGCTAAGCTGGGTGTAAACCCGGTCAGTCTCTTTTTCGAAAGTGACCTCATCACCCTGCTGTTGATAAGGGCCTTCGCCAAATTCAATGTACTGTGAGCCGATAAAACCGCTGGCGGTCAACTGATGAATATCATTAATCGGCAAGTAAGTATGCAATGCCTGAGTCAGACTGACTGGCGCGTTACTTAGGTTGGTGTTGGTTAAACTGACTGTTAGTGTTTCTGCCAAGGTAAACATGACCTCGACCCGGGTGTCGTGGGACCAATACTGCTTATTTTTTTCAGTGATCGTCAGAGCGAATTTAAGTTCTACCGCTTCAGAACGCATCTGTACGGACTCGAGGGTCCATAAGCTGGTACGGGCAAAGCCATGTTGCGGCCAGTCAGGGTTGTCATTCATTCCAAACCAGGGCCAGCAGATGGGGATCCCGCCTCTTAACCCGCTGCCCGGCTGATAATCGTCTGCAGAGGAGACCCACAATAGTGGTTTTTTCCCTTTGGGTTGAAAGAAGTCAATCTGAGCGCCTTGCATAAAAATTCTCGCCTTGCACAGTGGCGTATCAACATCCACATATTCTAATCCGCTGGCGTGTTTTTTTGTCGTTACAGAACCCATTGATTTCTTCCTCATTCCCTAATGGCGACCTAATTATGCGTTAGCTTACAGCGTTTTAATGGCTTTCATAAGGGGGAGTGATGTCCAATTTACGGTTACGCTGTTCGAGATCAAAAACAAACCGGGAAGAACAGGCTAATTTAGCGTAATAAGTAGACGCCGCTTGTAAAAAAAAGCATTTAAACGCATGATTGAAACCAGTGTATGAAATGTCAGAATATTTTTGTCTTATTATAAAAATAAAAGGAACAGGGAATGCCAACATATCAAGCCCCACTTCGTGACTACCAGTTTGTATTAAATGAACTTCTTAATATCTATGAGCGTACAGAACTCAAAGGTTTCGATGAAATTGATGCTGAACTTGCCGATGCTATTTTGCAAGGTGTGGCTGACTTTTCAACTGAAATTATGCTACCACTGAATAGCAGTGGCGATGTTGAAGGTTGTAAGTTGGTTGATGGTAACGTCATTGCGCCTAAAGGATTTAAAGAGGCGTATCAGCAGTATGTTGATAATGGTTGGGGCACATTAACCTGTGATCCTGAATATGGCGGTCAAGGTCTTCCCGAAGCCATAGGGGTATTTGCGACCGAGATGAAAACGGCAACCAATATGGCTTTTGCCATGTATCCCGGACTCACCCACGGTGCTTATGCGGCAATTCATGCTCATGGCAGTGACGCACTGAAACAGAAATATTTAGAGAAGCTGGTTACTGGTGAATGGACGGGTACCATGAACCTGACTGAGTCACACGCCGGAACCGATCTTGCTCTATTGCGCACTAAAGCGGTCGAGGCAGGAGAGGGTCAATATGTTATTTCCGGTGAGAAGATCTTTATCTCATCTGGCGATCACGATCTGGCCGAGAACATTGCTCATTTGGTGTTGGCACGATTACCCGATGCACCTGCTGGCGTGAAGGGGATCTCCCTGTTCGTTGTGCCTAAGTTTTTAATTAATGATGACGGCAGTCTGGGCGATGCCAATACTCTGTGCGCCACCAGCCTCGAGCACAAGATGGGCATTCACGGCAACTCAACGTGCGTGATGAACTTCGATGGCGCGCTCGGAGAGTTGGTCGGTGAGCCACATCAAGGACTAAGGGCGATGTTCACCATGATGAACCAGGCCCGACTTGGCGTTGGCGTTCAAGGACTGGGTGTATCGGAAATTGCCTATCAAAATGCACTTGCCTATGCCAAAGATAGAATTCAGGGGCGGGGACTCAGTGGGGTAAAAGCGCCGGAGATGGCGGCAGATCCCATTCTGGTTCATGGTGACGTAAGGCGCATGTTGATGTCGCAAAAAGCCTTCAATGAAGGGGCGAGAGCGATGATGGGTCAACAGGCGCTATGGCTCGATGAGGCCGAACGTCACAGCGATCCGGAAAAAGCCAAAGTTGCAAGCAAATTAGCCGGGCTATTTACACCGATCGTCAAAGGGTTTGTGACCGATAGAGGCTTTAATGCCTGTGTCGATGCACAGCAGGTATTTGGTGGTCATGGTTATATTCATGAGTGGGGCATGGAGCAATTTGTACGTGATATTCGTATTTCTATGCTTTATGAAGGCACTAATGGTGTCCAAGCGCTGGATCTCGTTGGTCGCAAGATATTGTCAGATAAGGCCGCAACCTTGATGAACTGGTCAGCAATGGTGAAACAGCTTATCGAAGAGAACATGGGCAATGATTTAATGAAGCCTTATCTTACTGGTTTGATGGATGCATCAAAGGATCTGGAAAAAGCCACGCAATTTATCGCCATGAATGCGCCGAAAAATCCAGATATTGTGGGGGCTGCATCTATGCCTTATATGCAGATTTTGGGGATCACTGCGTTAGCCTGGATGTGGACTCGAACGGCTGCAACAGCATTAGCGGCTCTCGACACTGATACCAACGAGACTCAGTTTTATCAGGGCAAACTGAAGACGGCCCTGTTCTATATGGGTTACTGGGCGGTGCAGACCCGCAGTTTGCGTAAGCAGATCGAGTCGAGCAGTGAACAACTGACGGACCTCGATGAAGCTGACTTTTAGTACGATAGGTACTGACTTTTGGCTGTAGCAAGATCGGTAGTGTGATTGATATGAAACCGTAATTGCCCACAAATAAGCGTTCATCATTAAAAAGGCCTGCAGTATTAATACTGCAGGCCTTTTTTGTGCTAATTATCTGTTTTTTCTAAATGCTATCGTTGCCAGCTAAGCTACCAATCAGGTTACCAATTAAGACCCTAACCTTGAACTTCTGCGGTGATCGGCCGAGCCGTAATAGACTGAGCAGTGACTGTGTGGTCTGCCATGGATTGAGGTGTTTCGGCAACGGGTTTGGGATCATTGAGCATGTACCTTGCGAGCCAGGCCGTAAGAGGAATGGTCAGTACGATGCCGACACTGCCAGCCAACGCATGAATGATGCTCAACGCGATAATGGGTGTATTAATAAACTGAGTCAGTGGCATATCCAATCCCCACACCATCATGATGGTGGTTAAAGAGCTACCAGCAAAGGCCAATATCAAGGTGTTGGTCATGGTGCCCATAATATCACGACCAATATTCATACTGGCTGCCATCAGCTGCCTTGGACTGAGCTTAGGATCGGTAATTTTAAGCTCGTTATAGGCCGATGCAATCGATATGGCCACATCCATTACAGCGCCGAGGGCTGAAATCATGATGGCGACAAACATCAGCCAGCGGATCTGAATCGGTTGAGTCGCCAGATAGATAACATCTTCGCCTTTATCTAAGTAGATGCCGGAAAGATTGGCAAATTCACCGAATACCTGCGCCATAATGCCAGCCGCTATGACGCCGAGCAGGGTGCCACCCATGGCGCAGAAGCTCTTTTTGTTATAACCGGATACCAGAATAAAATTGACGACAATCTTTAATCCCATGAGGAAAATAGTGATCAGCACCGGGTTCCAACCGGCAAAAATAGCTGGGATCAAGACGCCGATGATGAGTGCCGCGGTAAAGTAGAGTGAAACGACTGAATTTAATCCCTCTTTCTTGCCGAAAGAGAGCAGTAACAACAGGAAGGCAAAGCACATCCAGTAGATAGCCGTCGACCGCTTGTGATTATAGGCCCAATACACAGTGCCATTAGACGTCTCTCTGATCATCATGATGAAGATGTCGCCTTTACCGACCAGTACATTATGTTGTCGGCTAAGGGGGTTTTGCACTTCGACCACTTTACCGGTCTCTTCTCCCTCTAGAATCTCTGCGGTGATCACCTGCAGGCCCGTCAATATGGAGGGCACTCTGGCGTCGGGAGCCAGATTATTTGAGATAACAGAGACAACGCGGGCCTCTACAAACTCTTGCTGTAGCGGCGTCTTAGGTTTCAAACTGTCGCTCAAGCTGGGAGATATATAGAAAATCAAGGTTGAAACAAAGGCGATAAATAAGGTGAATCGATAGTTTTTTAGCATAGGATAATTGTAACTAAAGTGAGCGAGAAATATCTTGAGGCCGTCTAACACACCCGTAATGATGGATAATAACAGATTAGCCTGAACAGAAAAAAGGCCTGTTGCCAGGCCTTTATTAGGTACTATTTACTTAGGTACACAACCTGCATAATCTTGAGTCGGATTGACAGAGTATGAGGTCGCGTCATTAACGTTTACCGCGTCCAAAATCCCTGGGTATTTAGGGTTGTCCGGGTCAATGTTGACACAAATTTCTTTGCTTACCAGTCTATTCCACAGTGCCTGACCTGCGCCATTGTCTGTGCGTAGTAGGGTAATAGCGCCATTATCCTGGTACTGTTTAATTTCCCAGTTAGGATTAGTGAAATCACTGGCATTGACGCCTTTTTTCTCTGCTACATATTCTGTCAGCATGTCACGGATAGCGTAAACAGGCTCGTTGACTGAGTCATAATAAACATCATCACCGGTTGCCCAGCCAAACTTCTTGATGTTTGAACCCCAACGATAACTGTTTAAGGCTACCTTATATGTCGCTGTCGCATCGAATGGCTTACCATCGATCTCGATGATTTCAATACGATTACCTTCATTGGTTACCGTATAGTTTTCATCCATAGCGAATGAATCACCAGCCAGATCGACAACGAAGTCAATCTTACCGTCGAACTGATCATACATGTAAGCTTTAGCACCTTTCTTAAAAGATACGGTAATGTCACCGTCTTTATAGGTATTAAAGTATGTGTAAGACCACTCCATATAACGCTTGAGATTCGCACCCGTCATATTAATACCGATAAGGGTATTGTCATATTTGTAGAGATTAGTTGAATCTTTCTTCGCGTACTCTTGAGCATCAATCAGGTTAGAGCTATCAGAAAATAGAGACGCTGCAGAGACCACTGCTTCAGATTTCTCAAGCTGGATCTGGTTGATGAAGTCCATCAACGGCGTATCCATGACTTTAGCGGTATGAATCGTCGAATAGAGACGACCCGTTTCATGCTCGTAATCTTCATGTACAGCTTCATCGGCGCCAGTACCAGGGGTAAAGTCACCACCGACCAGACCCAGAACCAGTTGAGCGTCAGTTTTAGATATGTCATGAACATACTGGAACTGCGAACTTGTAGTCTGACTTTCTTCGATATTTTTAGAGGTAATATTACTTAATGTCGTATCGACCATCTCCCACTTGCCATCAGCATTTTTCTTGATCTTTATATCTGCCTTAGCCAGCGCCCAACCCCATTTACCGGGTTCGATGATCTTCACACTCTGACCACGATTTGATTCGTCATAGGTGCCAGACAGTGTCTTATCTTCAGCGGTATCACCGCCTTCAACGGAGATGTCGGTTGCAGTGATCTCTTGACCTTCAACTGCTTTTTGGATGCTTTCGATATAAGTCGCGTGTTCGTGTCCCGCTATAATGACATCGAACTTATCGGCCAATTCAGCTGCAATCTTATGAACACCGGCTCCACCTTCAGAGCTGCGTCCGATATGGAAGGCACCAACGATGACATCAGGATTGAATTTTTCGATTAACTTATCAACCGCCGCACGTGTGGATGCCAGCTCTTCATCAAATTTAAGACCTGCAAAGTGTCCGGGTGCGGAAGCTTCCCAGTTGGGTATATTTGATGGGCTCACACCGACGATAGCAACTTTGGCACCGTCGACTTCGAAGATCTGGAAAGCACGAATGTAGTTAGCATCGTTTTCTTCCCACTTGATGTTGTTCGATACAACTGCACCATTGAAGTGATTCAGGTTACGGTCGATGAAGCTGCGTTCGAAGTTAAATTCATGGTTACCAGGAACCCAGAGGTCGTAACCAAGTGAGTTTAAGGTAGACACGACAGGATGAGTTGGATCATCGTTAAACAGTTGAGCCGAGTTGCCTTGAACGGTATCACCGATATCGATCAAGATCATATTTGGATTGTTTGCTTTTGCAGTTTCAAGCAAGGTAGAAATACGTGTTAAACCTGCATCAGAATCTACGGCATCGAGCGCATAATCATAGCCAAAGATACGGCCGTGGAGATCAGATGTTGCACCGATAGTGATGGTGACTTCGTCGACTTCGTTTTGGCTCTTTACTATGATATCTGGTGTATTGGTTAGTGTTTTACCTTGTGTGGCCACTGGTGCATAACCACTGTCCGTATTAATGATTGTCTCATCATCTGAACAGCCAGCTAAAGCAGCGAGTACCGCTAAACACAGTACACTGCGAGTAGTTTTTTTCATTATCAACCCCGTATTATTTTTAATTGTGCATTAATTGCACATATATTGACTAAGGCGAATCGTAACTAGTTTTAATATTGTGATTGAAAAACAACCTCAATATTTTATTAAAATCTTCGGTAAAGCACTGTTAATCAAATTATTTGAACTCTCTACAAATATGGAGTGTTTAAATAGATGTTGAACTATGCTGTTCCGAAATTTTTAATAAGACGCCTCAGCGTTTCAGTTAATTACCAAATGGTTAATTAGCTACTTTTTAATAACTTTTAACTAACCGAACTGAATTATATCGGCTTTAGTATTAATGGTCGTGATCGGTTACACAC
>SDWK01001039.1 GCA_004195335.1 Shewanella sp. | reverse complement strand
ACTGCACTCTCTTACGAGATGTAGGCTGGATGCCTGCTGTGCCGTGTCAGTGGTTGCGCATTATAGGGATCTCAGAGCAGAGCACAACCCCTTTTTATCGAATAAATGATATTTTTTCGATCTTTTAAGATAGCCACACAATACCCACCCTTTACCCCCATACTTATCCACAACACACCTTTAATCAGTCTAAATAACCTACAAATCACCAGAATTCAAATACTGTGTAATTCAGGTAAACGAAAGAACATACAGGGCATAGAGTTAATATTATCCCTACACGCCGCTCATACGCGAGTTTGAGAAATAAAAAGGCCACTCATTGAGTGGCCTTTAGTGATCTTCTATCGAATAGAGGTGATTATGTCAGCTTGCCGTGGCATTGCTTATACTTGCGACCTGAACCACAAGGACAAGGATCATTACGACCAACCTTTTCACCTTCCCTTACAACCGGAACATGTGCAGATAAATCTTCAGCCTCTTGTGCTCCGACTATAACTTCAGCTGAAGCATGTTGGTAATCGCGATGAATTTTGGCATCTTCTTGACGGCGACGCTCTTCCATCTCTTCAACATCTGACTGGGCTTGTACTTGAACCTTAGATAGAACGCTGATCACATCGTGTTTCAGCGTTTCTAACATCTGCTGGAACAACTCGAACGATTCACGCTTATATTCTTGCTTAGGATTTTTTTGTGCATAGCCACGAAGATGAATACCTTGACGAAGGTGATCCATAGCAGCTAAGTGCTCTTTCCATAGACTATCTAAAGTCTGTAGCATTACCGCTTTTTCAAACTGGCGTAAAACTGGCTCACCGACCATCTCTTCTTTGGCTTGGTATGCTTTAACCCAAGTATCGACAATGCGTTCACGCAATGTTTCTTCGTGTAGGTCATTCTCTGAATCTAACCACTCCTGTATTGGCATTTTCAGCCCATACTCTTGAGTCAAACGCGTTTCAAGAGCAGGAATATCCCAAAGCTCTTCAATTGACTGTTGAGGAATATATTGATCGACTAGAGCATTAACAACGTCAGCTTGAATATTAACGATAGTTTCCTGAATACTCTCAGCATCCATCAGTTCATTACGTTGTGCATAAACGACTTGACGCTGATCGTTGGCAACATCATCAAATTCGAGTAATTGTTTACGAATATCGAAATTTCGTGCCTCAACTTTGCGCTGAGCATTTTCGATAGCACGAGAGACCCATGGATGTTCAATCGCTTCTCCCTGCTCCATACCTAGCTTCTTCATCATCGAAGAAACACGCTCGGAAGCAAAGATACGCATCAGGCTATCTTCCATAGAAAGATAGAAACGTGATGACCCCGCATCGCCCTGACGGCCAGAACGACCACGTAACTGGTTATCTATTCGACGTGACTCGTGACGCTCTGTACCTAAGATATGCAAACCACCGGCAGCCACAACTTCATCATGTCTTATTTGCCAATCAGATTTGATCTTTGATTTCTGTTCAGCGGCAGGATTATCGAGGGCTTCGATCTCCATATTCCAATTGCCACCAAGCACGATATCGGTACCACGACCAGCCATGTTAGTTGCAATGGTAACGGCACCTAAGCGACCCGCTTGAGCAACAATATCCGCTTCACGTTCATGGAACTTAGCGTTCAACACTTCGTGAGGAATCTTCTCTTGCTGCATTAAGCGGGCAAGCAGTTCAGATTGCTCAATAGAAACAGTACCAACAAGAACTGGCTGTCCACGTTCTCGGCAACTTTTAATATCTTCGATAATCGCAGCGTACTTTTCATCCGGCGTTAGATACACGAGATCCGCATGGTCTTTACGCACCATAGGTTTATTTGTCGGTATAACAACCGTATCAAGACCATAGATGTGTTGGAATTCGAATGCTTCGGTATCTGCGGTTCCAGTCATTCCCGATAATTTCTCATATTGGCGGAAGAAATTCTGGAAAGTGATAGAGGCCAAAGTTTGGTTTTCATTTTGAATATGAACACCTTCTTTCGCTTCTACTGCTTGATGTAAGCCTTCAGACCAACGGCGACCAGGCATAGTACGACCTGTATGCTCATCGACAATGATAACTTCGTTATCCTTGACGATATAATCCACATCTTTTTCAAACAGTGTATGAGCACGAAGGGCGGCATTCACGTGATGCAATAAGGAGATATTTGCAGCAGAATAGAGAGAATCGCCTTCGGCCAACATTCCACGTTCAGTCAGTAGCACTTCAACTTTCTCTTGACCACGTTCTGTCATGTGAACTTGTTTAGCTTTTTCGTCGATAGAGTAATCACCATCGCCGATTTCATCTTCCGTATCTTCTTTATCTTGACGAATAAGATGCGGAATAAGGGTATTTATTTTGGTATAGAGCTCAGAGCTATCCTCTGCAGCGCCCGAGATAATCAATGGCGTTCTGGCTTCATCAATAAGAATTGAATCGACCTCATCGATCAAAGCATAATGCAGTGGGCGCTGAACACGTTCTGCTGGCGAAAATGCCATATTGTCACGAAGATAATCGAAACCAAATTCGTTGTTGGTACCGTAGGTGATATCTGAATCATAGGCAGCTTTCTTCTCTAACTGGCCAAGGCCCGCAACGTTGATACCAACAGAGAGACCAAGAAACTCGAAAAGTGGACGGTTGTTCTCGGCATCACGACGTGCCAAATAATCATTGACCGTAATAACGTGAACACCTTTACCTGTCAGACCATTCAAATAAGCCGGTAATGTCGCAGTAAGTGTTTTACCCTCACCCGTTCGCATCTCAGCAATACGGTTACTATCCAGTACCATACCACCCAGCATTTGAACATCGAAATGACGCATTTCAAAAACACGCTTCGATGCTTCACGTACAACTGCAAAGGCTTCAGACATCACATCATCTAAAGTCTCACCAGACTCTAAACGAGCACGGAAATCAGATGTTTTAGCTTTTAACTCTTCGTCTGTCAGCTTTTCATATTCATCTTCTAATACATTAATCTTTGTGACATTTTTGCCAAGAGATTTAAGTGTGCGATCGTTACGACTACCAAATAATTTTGTCAGTATTTTACCAAACATCTGAACCACTTTTTATGTTGTTGGCCAAGTCCCGATTGAGTCAAAAGCCTAATGTTATATTAACCTGCTTTGCGGTAGACAAATTTCTGCGGATCTATCTGCTGTCCACCCCGCAACACTTCATAATGCACATGGGGTCCGGTCGAGCGCCCGCTACTTCCCATTTCAGCGATATTATCGCCTTTGGCGATGACATCACCTACGGTTACTAACAAAGACTTATTGTGTCCATAGCGAGTTCGTAAACCATTTCCATGATCTATCTCTACAAGCTCACCATAGCCAAACATTTTGCCTGCCCAAGTGATCACACCGCCAGCGGTGGCAACCACGTGGGTACCTTCTTTTCCGGCGAAGTCGATGCCTTTATGCATTGTCCTTCGTCCATTAAAGGGGTCATTTCGTAAACCGTAGGGCGATGATAACCATCCTTTTTGGATGGGTCGCCCAGATATATAACGTTCTTCATCTATATGGAGATTAGATGATACTGTTTCAAGTATTGAAAGCTGAACATTATTGTTATCTATTCGTGACACTAACTTATCCATGTCTGCGATAAGCAGGTCTAGCTCGATATTGGCACCTAATTCACTCAGGCCACCGACACCGACTTCGGAAGAAAAATCGAATTGATCTTCTAGTTGATTATTTTTTGCGACTTGCTGACCGAGGGCTTCAAGACGAGTCACCTTCGCTTGCATGCGGGCAACGTAAGTCACTAGCATAGCCAGTTGGGCTTCTGTCGCCCCTTTAAGCTCTATGAGTTCATCTTTTTGCGCTCCACGCGCAACTCGCTCATTATCGGCATTAGTCTGTTGTTGCTGGATTTGTTTGGCACTGTGCTGATATAAACCTGAACCTGCTGCAATTAATAAAACAGGTAGCAATAACCAACGTTTACCGGGCTGCCATCGAGAGGCGCCATTTCGACCTTGAATAAAAACTGTTACACTCATAGCCTAATTAAGCCATTTTGTTATCATATGAAAAAGCCCCCGCAGGACCTAAGCCAATTACTGCATCAGCAAGGACAAATGCCTAATATTGCTGAAAAAGCAGAACTTCTATTACACCTTAATCATTACGTGAAACAGGTGTTGGCAGGTCCAGTGTCGCAGCAACTAAAAGTTGCGAACCTTCGACAGGGTGTTCTTGTTATTGAAACGACTTCAGCAGCATGGGCCGCAAGAATAAACTTCCAAAAAGCCAAAGTTTTACAACAGCTACAAGCCGAAACGTTACCCATGCTCTCCGCTATCGAAGTTAAAGTCAACCCGAGTCTGATTTTGTATGAAACAAAGCCCAAAATCGCTCAACATAACATCAGTGCAGCTGCTGCAGCCCATATTGAAGCATTGGCAGAACATACGGGGGGGGCTTTAGCTGAGAAACTAAAACGGCTGGCTGCATTAGCCAGCCGTTCAAGGCAATCTTAGCGTTAGCAATTAAGTAACTCTGAGTTCTTTTAATCTATCGATTAAGCGAACACTGCACCAGCGGGTACAGAAAAGCTCACCGGAGCTTCGTCTTTTTCGAAGCTAACTAGCTCCCAAGCATCTTGCTGCGCTAACAAAGCACGCACTAATTGATTATTTAATGCATGGCCGGTTTTGAATGCACGGAATTCACCAACAATGGCATAGCCAGCAACATAGAGATCACCGAAAGCATCTAAAATCTTATGTTTAACGAACTCATCCTCATAACGCAGACCATCGGGGTTGAGGACACGATATTCGTCAAGCACAACTGCATTTTCCATACTTCCACCTAAGGCCAAATTGTTAGCTCTTAAGTATTCAATATCACGCATAAAGCCGAATGTTCTTGCTCGACTTATATCGCGCACAAATGCTGAAGTAGAAAAATCCATTACCATGTGTTGTTGGCTACGGGCAATTTCAGGATGATTAAAGTCAATTTCAAAATCCACTCTAAAACCTTTAAAGGGTTTTAGTTCAGCCCATTTATCACCATCTTCAACACGTACAGTATTTTTGATTCTCAGATATTTTTTAGCCGACGCTTGCTCTTGTATCCCTACTGATTGAAGTAAGAAGACCCATGGACTAGCACTACCATCCATGATGGGGATCTCCGGGGCATCGACCTCTATAACAGCATTGTCGATACCTAACCCCGCAAGTGCTGCGAATAAGTGCTCAATTGTTGAGATACGTACACCTTCATCATTGACCAGTGCCGTACACATCGTCGTTTCACGAACTAAATCTGCTTTAGCTGGAATAGCCACTGCAGGTTCAAGGTCGGTACGTACGAGTACGATGCCAGTATTAACGGGGGCGGGCTTGATGCTCAAAGTCACCTTATTGCCGGAATGTAACCCGACTCCAGTAGTTTTAACCATTTCTTTAACAGTTCTTTGAAAAATCATTCTATTACCCGTTCATCTCAACAAAAAAGCTCAACACCTGTGCAGAAATTTTTCTACACACAGGCACGGCTGGTCGGATATGCTAACATATCTTTGCAAATTAGCCAAAATCCTACTAAAAATCGCCATCGTAATACTTAAAAAAGTCTCCATAGCGAAACATAGACAGCTCAATAAAAAGCTGTATACCACAACTGTATTTAGTCTGCCTGCTTACGCAAGAATGCAGGGATATCTAAATAATCCGCTTCATTTTTTGGTGCTAGCGTTGGTGCCGTTTGAGCCACTGGCACAGCATTTCCAGTCGCCATAGGCTGAGCTATAAATTCTTCAGATGTTGTATCTAGACGAATTTCTGGCGTCACTATTGGCTCTGGACGCGGAGCAGGTTTAGTCACCAACTGAATGTCAGGTTTCTTATCTGCGCCAATTCCGGTAGCAACGACGGTAACACGTAACTCGTCACTCATTTCAGGATCGATTACCGCACCCACGACAACAGTAGCATTATCGGATGCGTAAGCTTTAACGTGATTACCCACCGTCTCAAACTCTTCGATGCTCATGTCCATACCAGCCGTAATGTTCACAAGTACACCACGAGCGCCGGCAAGATCGATATCTTCCAGTAGAGGACTTGCCACTGCCGCTTCAGCAGCTTCTTCGGCACGGTCTTCACCACTAGCAACACCCGTACCCATCATGGCATTACCCATCTCTGACATCACGGTTTTTACATCAGCAAAATCCACGTTGATAAGACCTGGGCGAGTGATCAGCTCAGCGATACCTTGAACAGCACCGAGCAGTACGTTGTTCGCCGCGGCGAATGCATCTAACAGTGAGGTACCACGACCTAATACTTTTAATAACTTTTCATTAGGAATGGTAATTAGCGAATCCACATGCTTGGCAAGCTCTGCGATACCTTGATCGGCATAAGACATGCGCTTCTTTCCCTCGAATGGGAAAGGCTTAGTCACTACTGCAACGGTTAAGATGCCTTCTTCTTTAGCCACTTCAGCAACAACTGGCGCAGCACCAGTACCCGTACCACCACCCATACCAGCCGCAATAAAGATCATGTCAGAACCTTTAATCGCATTTCTGATATTTTCTTTATCTTCCTCGGCAGCAAGACGACCAATTTCAGGGTTTGCCCCTGCTCCCAACCCTTTAGTGATATCACGTCCAAGTTGAATGGTTGATCCTGCAGAAGATTTTCTTAATGCTTGTGCATCTGTATTGGTTGCAACAAACTCAACACCTTCAATGTTGTGTTTAACCATATGTTCGATGGCATTGCCACCACCACCACCGACACCGATGACCTTAATCACCGCTTCATCAGTATGACTATCCATGATTTCAAACATGGTCTTCTCTCCGTTTTGCCTGCGTTATATGTAAAATAGTTAATCGACTAAGCCTTAGGCTTAATTTTCTTCAACTATTAAAACTCACCTTTAAACCAGCTCTGAACCCGATTCCAGAGACTGGTAACCCCTTGACGCTCAGGACGTTCGAACTGACGCTCGACGACCCTTCTTGCTCCGTAGTGCAACAACCCAACTCCAGTGGAGTAAATAGGTTGATCTACATATTCAAATAACCCTTTCACTGGCAGTGGCGATGCCACTCGCACCGGCATACCAAATGTAGCCTCAGCAAGATCGACCGCCCCTTCGATGGATGCTGTTCCACCGGTAAGTACAATACCTGCCGCTATCTGCTCTTCTAATCCAGAATCTCTTAACTCTTTAAGTACTAACTCAAATAGCTCTTGATATCTGGGCTCAACCACTTCGGCCAATGTATGTCTGGACATCGTTCTGGATGGCCGTCCACCGACAGAGGGAACTTCAATACTGTCTTCACGGCTAACCATGGCGCTACGAGCGCTGGCAAATTGAACCTTAATCTGTTCAGCATGAGAAAGTGGCGTTCTGAAAATCTTCGCGATATCGTTAGTCACCTGATTGCCAGCAACAGGCACCACAGCACAATGACGCAACGCACCATTGGTATAGACCGCCAGATCTGTTGTCCCACCACCGATGTCAACTAAACAGACACCTAAATCCTTCTCATCATTAGTCAAAACAGAGTCTGCTGAGGCTATGGCTGAAAACACCAGGTCATCGACCTTAAGTCCACATCGCTCCACACTCTTAGTAATGTTTTTTGCCATATCATTCGCGCATGTCACGATATGAACCTTTGCCTCCATTCGCATGCCAGACATGCCAATAGGGCTCTTAATACCATCCTGTACATCGATCGCATACTCTTGTGGAAGCACGTGCAATATACGGCGTTCTGTCGGGATTTTTACCGATCGAGCCGTATGAATCACATTATCAACGTCATCCTGCGTGACCTCTTCATCATTGATAGAGACCATACCGTTTTCATTTTGACAGTCGATATGCTTACCAGAGATACCTAAATATACCGATGAAATTTGGCAATCAGCCATTAACTCGGCCTGGTCTAACGCTCGTTGTACACTGCGTACAATAGAATCAAGATCGTTTACACCACCTTTGTCCATACCTCTGGACTGATGATTCCCCAGCCCGACAACACTGATCTCACCATCGGGTAGCACTTCACCTATGATCACAGCAACCTTTGAGGTTCCTATGTCTAATCCAACGATCAGATTTCTATCTTGATTCTTGGTCATTATTTACTGGCTCTCTTTCTGTGCATTTTCCCAACCTACGGCTAATCCGGTGTCGTAGCGCAAATCGACCTTGGCAACTGGCTTTGGCTGCTTAACCAGTGTTGGATACACATTGATAAATCGTTGTATCCTTGCCATTTTATCTTCTCTACCTAACTCGAGCATAATTCCGTTATCCAACGAACCATGCCACGCATGTCTAGGACTCAAACTTAAACTATCCAACTTGAAACCATTTATCTTCAACAACTCGCTAACTTGCCTGTATGTGGTTAATACCACTTTTGATTGCCCTTCCGGGCCAGCAAGTAGCGGCAAAGATCCAATGTCATCTCGTTTGGGTGCATCAAACACCTGCCCATGAATATTGAGCCAGGCATCTCCATTCCAATGAGCGACGACTTGCTGCTCAACTAGGTACACCTTCAATTTTGCAGGCCACTCACGTCGTACCGAAGCCTGGTAAACCCAAGGTAACGCCTCTAATGCATCCTGCACTTGATTGACATCTGCAGAGAAAAAACTTCTCTGCATTAAATCTTGTAGTGCGACCTGCACCTCTTCATCAGAGGTTCTGGTACGCTCTCCTCTGATTGCCACAGCCTCGATAGGCAATGCGTCTGCGTCATTAACTATCAGATTAAGTTTCCAAACTCCCATCGATAAACCGAGTACGACCAAGAGCAAAAACAGGAGCCCAAAACACAGATACCAATCGACCCGCACCAGCCTCAATTTCCACCTTTGACTCACCTCAGCCCAAGACACAGATATCCAACCCTAATCTGTATATTAACGAAATCGTTAATATACTAATGAACCACAGAAAACCGGCCATTATATAGACCTTATTGGTAGGGTCAAAATCTGATACATCGGCAATGAGATATCTTTCAAATTTATTCCTTACCCGTTTCCATTCCCGAACCCACTGAATCGAAACCTAAGTTAGATTGAGATAACTGCTTAGCTATCACCCCGATATTTCCTGCTCCCTGAGTCAATACAAGATCTCCTGCTTGGAGAACATCCGGTAGTAGGCTAAGCAGTTGTTCACTATCGGAGACAAAAATAGGGTCCAGCTGGCCTCGTTGACGTATCGAACGACATAATGCGCGACTATCGGCTCCAGGTACGGGAGACTCTCCCGCGGCGTAGACGTCCAGTAATAATAGGCAATCCACTTGAGATAATACTTCAACAAAATCGTCATAAAGATCCCGCGTACGACTATATCGATGAGGTTGGTAAACCATAACCAGACGTTTATCTGGCCAACCGGATTTAGCGGCTTTAATCGTTGCGGCAACTTCGCTCGGATGATGACCATAATCATCAACCAACACTATCTCTCCCTTAGCCGTACTGAAACAACCTAATTGTTCAAACCGACGGCCAATACCCTGGAAATTAGCGAGTGCCTGTATCATTGCGGCATCTTCAATGTCATCTTCTGTAGCAACCGCAATCGCGGCCAATGCATTGAGCACGTTATGTTGGCCGGGTAAGTTCACTACGACTTCAATATCTTCAGTTCCAATTCTTCTTAACATGAAACGGCTGCGATACCCTTCTTGCACAAAGTTCAATGCTTGAACGTCAGCATCATCACTGAAACCATAGGTCACTATCTTACGACCGACTCTGGGCAATAACTCGCGCACTACAGGGTCGTCGATACACATTACCGCTACACCATAAAATGGCAGATTATGCAGGAAATCAATAAAGGTGGATTTTAATTTTTCAAAATCTCCTCCATAGGTGTCCATATGATCCGCTTCAATATTGGTCACAACACTAACCATAGGTTGAAGATGTAAAAAACTCGCATCACTCTCATCCGCTTCGGCGATCAGGTAGCGGCTACTTCCCAATCTGGCATTGGTACCGGCACTGTTTAACAAGCCACCAATAACGAAGGTAGGATCGCGTTCAGCTTGTCCATAAACACTGGCAATTAAACTGGTCGTGGTGGTTTTACCATGGGTTCCCGCAACGGCGACACCATGACGGTAACGCATTAATTCAGCAAGCATCTCTGCCCGCTGGACAACCGGGATCCTCAGCGCATGGGCCGCTAACAGTTCAGGATTGTCGGCACTAATCGCCGTCGATACAACAACTACGTCTGCGCCATGTACCTGCTCTTCTTGGTGCCCTATATGGATCTTGACGCCCAGAGAAGCCAGTCTTTGTGTCACAACATTCTCAGCGATGTCGGAACCCGATAGCTTATAACCCTCGTTAACGAGTACCTCAGCAATCCCGCCCATACCTGCACCGCCGATCCCAACGAAGTAGATATGCTTAACTCTTCTCATCTCCGGGATGATGCTTCTTAACTGTGAATACTTCTCTTGATTCTTACTCATTTCAATCCTTTCCAGCCAATCTGATGCAGACACTCGCCACTTTCTGTGTTGCGTCCAGTACCGCTGCACTTTTCGCTCGTAAGCCCATCTGAGCGAGTTCATTCCTATCAGAGGCTAGCATTTGCAATTTTCCAGTCAGCTTATTTGTATCTAAAATGGTCTGAGGCAGCAAAAACGCACCTCCTGCCTGCACTAAAACTTGGGCATTTTTGGTTTGATGATCGTCGACTGCATGTGGATAGGGTACTAACAGGCTAGGTAAGCCAACCGCTGCCACCTCTGAGACGGTTAACGCTCCTGAGCGGCACAGCACAACATCAGCCCAGCGGTACGCCGCTTCCATATCATCAATAAATTCGGCAACATTAACACTGCCATCTTGGCCAAGATGTTGATACTCGGCCTTAACCCCTTGAAGATTGCCTTTACCCACTTGATGCCAGACAGTAATCGAGTGCGTCTTACTCACAGCGGCTGTCACACTTGGCATTAAATCGTTAAAGACTTTAGCGCCTAAGCTTCCACCAACCACTAAAACCTTTAATGCTTCATCGGTGACGGGCTTGACATTAGCGCCTCCCAAGGTGATCAGCTCTTCTCTTATCGGGTTTCCAACAACCTCAGCCTCTACCTTGTCAAACGTATCTTCGAAGGCACATAAAACCTGATTGGCAATACGAGCAAGAATTTTATTGGTCATTCCCGGTATCGCATTTTGCTCATGCAATACCAGCGGGATCCCTGATAGTCTCGCGGCCACGCCACCGGGGCCACTGGCAAAGCCTCCCATGCCTAAGACCACATCAGGCTTAAACTCTTTAATTACCGCCCGGGCTTGCATGATCGAACGTATCACCTTAAAGGGTGCAGCCAACTTGCGTAGCAGCCCGTTTCCACGGACGCCTTTAATATCGATAAAATCGATATCGAATCCATGCTGAGGAACTAACCTGGCTTCCATACGCTCAGCAGTTCCTAACCACCTGACTTGCCAACCTTGTTGGCAAAGATATTTTGCGACAGCTAGCGCTGGAAATACATGGCCGCCAGTCCCTCCGGCCATAATCAAAATACGCTTATCAGTATTCACGCTTGTCATTAACTTTTTTCCCCTGCACAGCTTGGATAGAGCTTAAACGTCGCTCATGATCGATGCGGATCAGTATCATTGCTGCTGCGGTCATGACCCAGAGACTACTGCCTCCATAACTAATAAATGGTAGAGTGAGCCCCTTCGTTGGTAGCATCCCAATACTTGCGCCCACATTCACTACGGTCTGAAAACAGAACCAAATGCCAATGGCATAAGCAAGGTAGCCTTCGAAGGGCTTCTCTATCTCAATACACAAATTGCCTAATTTAATCGCCCTTAGGGAAACAAAAAGTAGCACTGCCAGCACCACAACAATGCCAATAAAACCTAATTCTTCGCCGATAACGGCAAAGATAAAATCTGTATGCGCTTCGGGAAGGTACTCTAATTTTTGAATACTATTACCTAAACCCTGTCCGAACCAATCACCACGTCCATAAGCCATCAAAGATTGGGTTAGCTGATAACCACTACCGAAGGGATCTTGCCAAGGGTCCATAAAAGAGGTAACCCGACGCATTCTATAGGGCTCTAGAAGCACCAAAGCCACAAATGCCATCACTCCTGTCAGTATCAAGGCAAAAAAGTCCAGCAGGCGGGCACCAGCAAGGAAGAGTAAGCCTACCGTTCCCACAAATAACACGACGACAGTACCTAAATCGGGTTGCATCAAGATCAGAAAAGCATAAACCGCAAATACGGCAATAGGCTTGTAGAACCCCTTAGCATTTTCCCTGATCTCCTGATGACGTCTGACTAGATACCCAGCCATGTAGATGGTGAAAGCCAATTTTGCGAGTTCAGCCACCTGTATTCGAATCGGCCCCACAGATAGCCAACGGGTCGCACCATTAACTGACGTGCCTACAAGTAGTACGGCGACTAACAGGATGCCGACAATCAATAGCAATAGCGGGCTAAACTGTTGCCAGCGGCTCATCTCGATACGCAATACCACTGCAGCGATAACCGCGCAGCCCACAAGGTAAGCCAAATGCCTGATAGCAAAATGATAAGGGTTACCTGTCAGGCTTTGTGCTTCAGGCATTGAAGCGGACATAACCATCACAAACCCAAAGCAAATTAGAGATAAAACAGCAAATAGCAAGGAGCGATCATACAACTGCATACCAGGAGCTTCTCGCTCTTTGAACAAGTTTGGCCAACTCCAGCTAACACTGGTACCAAATAAGTTGAGTTGCCTCTCTTCCCTACGCATCTAAAGTCTCAGCAGTTAACCCTTCGGCTAGCTGACGGAAATCATCGCCTCTTTCCATAAAATTCTTGTACATATCCAAACTGGCACATGCCGGAGACAATAAAACGATATCACCGGCTATTGCTAACTGGGCGGCTTTGTTTACCGCATCGGCCATTGAATCAACCCCAATCGAGTGATCGGATAGCGAGGCAATTTTATCTCCATCTTTACCTAATGTAATCAGATGGCTCACCTTTTTTAACACTGGTACCAAAGGTTTGAAATCCGCTCCTTTTCCATCACCACCTGCAATTAAAATGATATTCCCCAGGTGTTCACTGATCCCCTCAATGGCCGCAACAGTAGCACCGACGTTGGTCGCCTTAGAATCATTGATGTAAGCAACACCATTGTGGTTCACAACCATCTCAAACCTATGCTTGAGCCCGGTAAACGATGAAGCCACTTCAACCATTGCCGCCTTTTCGATACCAGCTTGATAGGCCAGCGCCATAGCCGCAATGAGATTTGCATGGTTATGACTCCCCACCAGAGCAACATCCTGCAGACTGATAATCTCAGCATTACCGTGTACTATCTTGCCCTCGCAAATGCCCCATTCATCATTTTCGGGTAGAGATAAACCAAAACTGTTCTGATTCATCGGATCTTTGGGTTTCGTCTGCTCATCTTCACGGTTAAACAAAGCAAACCGGGTTTGTGAGTACAGCCTTAGCTTAGCCTGTCTATAAGCTTCGATATCGCTGTACCTATCCATATGATCTTCACTGATATTAAGGCAAGTAGCTGAAATACAGTTCAGGCTATGAGTCGTTTCCAATTGAAAACTCGACAGTTCCAATACATACAGCTCTATATCGCTCTGGAGTAGATCTAAAACAGGAACCCCAATATTGCCACCAACGGCATAGTTGATCCCCGCAGCCTTAGCCATTTCAGCCACTAAGGTTGTCACCGTAGATTTCCCATTCGATCCAGTGATACCTATAACGCAAGCATCCCGCTCTTTAATCGCCCTAGCAAATAGTTCGACATCACCAATAACCTCAATATCCATATCTTTCGCAGCACAGATTTCTGGTGTATCGATAGCAATGCCCGGGCTGACGATAATCTGAGTCGCCTGCACTATATATCGGCAATCGAAACCGCCACGGATCAATTCGACATCGGGAAACTCAATCGCCAACTTATCCGCACCAGGAGGATGCTGACGACTATCCATGACCAAAGGAGTGATCCCTTGACCATGCAGATAACGCACAACCGAGAGGCCAGTGGCTCCCAATCCTAATATCAGGTGCGATTTGTGGTTATCCATATGTATTTACCCTTGTCTGACTATGCATAGTTCAGCAACAAACTGCGATCTCTTATCTAAACCCATATCCGACTACCTTAATTTCAGTGTGGCCAGGCCAAGTAAAACTAAAAACAGAGAGATAATCCAAAAACGAACAATCACTCTAGGCTCTGGCCAACCTTTCAATTCATAATGATGATGAATGGGTGCCATACGGAAAATTCTTTGTCCACGTAACTTGTATGAACCGACCTGCAAGATGACTGACACTGTCTCCATAACAAAGACGCCCCCCATGATCACCAACAGGATCTCCTGTCGAACCAAAACGGCTATCACACCAAGTGCAGCCCCTAACGCCAGAGACCCCACATCCCCCATAAATACCTGTGCAGGGTAGGTGTTGAACCAGAGAAAACCTAAGCCGGCACCCACGATTGCGGTACAGACAATTACTAACTCTCCCGCGCCAGGCAGGTAAGGTAGGTGAAGGTAATTTGCAAATTGAACATGGCCCGAAAGATAGGCAATTAATGCAAAAGCCGCGGCGACCATAACGGTAGGCATAATAGCTAAACCATCAAGTCCGTCGGTTAAATTGACGGCATTACTCGACCCCACGATAGTGAAGTAAGCTAAAACGATAAAGAAGCCACCGAGTTGAGGCATGATATCTTTAAAGAAAGGCACGACAAGCTGGGTTTCTCCGACTAAATCCGCTGATGCATAGAGATAGAATGCGATGATCAATGCGGCAAGTGACTGTAAAATATATTTCCACTTAGCAATCAAACCTTTGGTATCTTTTCGAACCACTTTACGATAATCATCGATAAAGCCAATCAAGCCAAAGCTTGCAAGCACGAATAGCACGACCCACACATAACGGCTGGCAAGATCTCCCCAAAGCAGCACACTAATAAATACACCCGCTAAGATCAGAATACCGCCCATCGTCGGCGTACCACGCTTACTGAAATGAGATTCAGGACCATCATCTCGAACAACTTGGCCAATCTGCAGCAACTGTAGGCGTTCAATCATCTTCGGCCCCCACCAAAGACTAAATATCAAGGCTGTCATCAGGCCTAGAATGGCTCTAAACGTTACATAAGAAAAAACGTTAAACCCAGAATAAAACTGAGTTAAATACTCCGCCAGATAGACCAGCATTAAACAAACTCCCCGTGCCCATAGGCAACTATTAAGGCTTCAACCACGCGTTCCATTCCTGCACTGCGTGAACCTTTGACTAAAACAGTCACACTTCCTTGCAACTGATTAATATAATTAATTAAATTACTTACTATTTGTTCTAACTCTTGATGATGAATACCACCAAAGGCGGTACTGGCATTAGCGCTGAGTTTACCTAATGAGAACAGCGCATCTATCCCTCTATTTTTTGCAAGTTCACCCAGTTCAGCATGCAAAAGGGACGCATTGTCGCCTAATTCTCCCAAATCACCCAGCACTAAACAGCGATATCCATCAATTTCTTGAAGCCAGTCAACTGCAGCGCTAACCGATGCAGGATTTGCGTTATAACTATCATCAATAACTCGCACTCGACCGAGCTGAGTTGGTAACATTCTACCTTTCACCGGCTCGAGCAAAGACAAGCCTGAAACGATCTCACTCAGAGATAGGCCCAAGGTTAAACAGATCCCCGTGGCGGCAAGCGCATTACTCACTTGATGGCGACCAGACAAAGGCAATTTTACTGAGACTTGTTGAGCCTGGTAACTCATCTTAAAGCGATAGCGACCCAGCAGATCGGATTCGAGTTCGCTTCCTTGCAGATCGGCTGCAGCTTCGATAGCAAAACTGAGCTGCTTATGATCACCGGCGGCCTCTTGCATCACCTGAGCAAAAGCATCATCGGCATTAATCACTGCCGTCCCGTCACAACTGAGATGATTAAATATCTCAGATTTCGCAGCCGCGACTCCGGCTAATGAACCAAAGCCTTCGAGATGAGCCGAGGCAACATTATTGACTAAAGCAACATCAGGCTTCACCAGTGATGAGGTGTAATCAATCTCGCCGCGATGATTCGCCCCAAGTTCGAACACACCAAACTCATCCCCCTCCTCCAAACGGAGTAAGGTAAGGGGAACACCAATTTCGTTATTAAAATTGCCGGCAGTGTAGAGCACCTTGTGTCTCTGGGATAGAATGGTCGCGACCATCTCTTTCACACTTGTTTTTCCATTTGACCCCGTGAGCGCTATCGATTTGGGCTGAATCACTTCTCGCAGATATGCCCCTATCTCTCCCATGGTTTTCTGAGTGTCTTTCACTATCAGTTGAGGGACATCCAGAGATAATTCATGAGTCACCAGAAGCGCATGAGCACCATTTTCGACCGCTAAATGTGCAAAATTGTGACCGTCGAACCTCTCGCCTTTCAGTGCAACAAACAGAGTCTGGGGCGGAATGGCTCTGCTATCGGTGCAAACATGAGTAATTTCGGCATCAGGACCAATGAGGCGCGCATCTAATCGATGGCTCAATTGCGATAACGTTAGCGGGATCATAATCGCCCCTCAGAAAGTTCACGTGCCAGCGCTCGCTCGTCATAATCCCGGCGAACTCCAGCCACTTCCTGATAGGTTTCATGTCCTTTCCCGGCTAACAACACTAAGTCTCCCGCCTTGGCACTAGCAATAACCTGACGAATAGCCACTTCACGATCCACCTGCGTTAACGCCTTCTCGGGTGCGATTAATCCTTCCAGAATATCGTTAATGATGACATCGGGTTGCTCACTTCTGGCATTGTCACTGGTCACCATCACTCTATCTGCATATTTTTCTGCAGCTTGCGCCATTAAGGGACGTTTACCTTTGTCACGGTCGCCACCACAACCAAACAGACACCACAACTCACCATCGCAATGGCCTCTTAACGCCTTAAGCGCCTGCTCGATTGCATCGGGAGAGTGTGCATAATCGACGACAATAGTCACATCATCAGCCGTGGTAAATCGCTCCATGCGTCCGGCAACGGCTTGTAACTTAGGCACTACAGCAACTAATGAATTCATATCGAAGCCAAGCAGATACAGGGCTCCTAGCGCAGCAATTAAATTTGATAAATTAAACGAGCCTAATAAGGGTGAACGCAGCTCGGCTGCGCCGGTTGGCCAGACTAATCTTGCATCGACACCCTGATGATGGAAATGATTATTTTGGGTGTAGATAGCTTTTGATTTTTCACTTGAGGCAAGCTCACCATGAATACTGAAACTGGTATATTTTCCCGTATCGTGTTCGGCTAACCATTGCTTGCCAATCTCATCATCAAGATTGATCAACCCGGAGCTTAAAGAGGAGAAATTAAATAATTTTTTCTTCGCATCACCATAAGCCTGCATGGTCCCATGATAATCGAGGTGATCACGGCTTAAGTTGGTAAATACCGCCACATCGAAGGGAATAGCGTCGACTCTTCCCTGAATCAAGCCATGACTAGAGACTTCCATCGCGCATAACTCGGCACCTTGGGCATCGAACTCCTGCAGCTGAGCCATCATGGTGATAGGATCGGCGGTCGTATTACCGCTATCAACTAAGTCACCCCATAAGCCATTGCCTAGGGTTCCCATGACTGCACTCTGTTTACCCAATAAGGTAACCAGCTGAGCCATAAGTTGGGTTATCGATGTTTTTCCATTTGTGCCGGTTACACCTACCAACTTCAAACGATCTGTACTCAGTGGATAAGCTTGAGCCGCTAAAGCCGATAACTGGCGATTAAGCTGAAAAAATAAGATCTGTTTTTCATCATCGACAATTTTTCCATGACACTCAGGGTCATCGGTGTGAACCAGAGATGCCACAGCACCTTGTTGTACGGCAGCATCGATATACTTGCGGCCATCGACTTGATGGCCGGGAATGGCAATAAAAAGATCCCCTTGGCTCACAGCCCTACTGTCTAAAGTTAATTTATTGAAGCTTTCAGAACCCGCATAATGGAACCAAGGGGCTAACAAATCACGTAATAGCATCACTCAGTTCTCCTCGTTATACCCGCTAAGCGTATCTTTTCTGTCGACGAAATCGGTTCAATATTAAGCATTTGCAAAGCACCAGACATGACAGTAGCGAACACCGGGGCGGCAACATCACCACCGTAATATCTGTCACCTTTGGGTTCATTAACAACGACAACAACCGCTAATTCAGGATTGTGCACCGGGGCAACGCCGGCAAAAATAGCAACGTAATCTTCACCGTAACCACCGGCAACCGCTTTACGGGCCGTCCCCGTTTTACCCGCTACCGGATAGCCCTCAATATGAGCTTTGGTCGCCGTGCCGCCTTTTTCAGTGACACCGATGAGCATCTCCAACACACTCTGTGCAATCTCGGGGGAAATCACCTGCTCTCCTTCGGGTTGCTCCTTGAGCTTTAAGATTGAGACGGGATATAAGACACCTTTACTACCTAAAGTGGCATACAATCTGGCTAATTGCAGTGGGGTCACCATAAGCCCATAACCAAATGAAAGCGTCGCTCGTTCAAATTCAGACCAACGCCGACGGTCATGGATAAGCCCGGCACTCTCACCCGCAAGATTTATCCCGGAGTAATTACCCAGTCCCATTGTTTGGTAAGCGCCCAACAACTCCTGAACAGGCATAGAAAGCGCTATTTTGGTCATGCCGACATTACTTGAATGCACCAACACATCTGCAAGTGAAAGATCGCCATAATATCTGGAGTCACGAACGATCTTGCCGCCGATCCTCATTCGCCCCGGGTAGGTCTTAATAATTTGATCTAGCTTAATGGTTCCGGCTTCGAGTGCGGCGGCGACAACAAAAGGCTTGATGGTAGACCCCGGTTCATAGGAATCGGTAAGTGCTCGGTTTCGCATTCGAAACGCTTGCAGGTTATCGCGGGAGTTAGGGTTATAAGATGGTGTGTTCGCCATCGCCAATACTTCGCCCGTGTGTACATTGAGAACAACGATTGAAGCCGAGGTGGCTTGATTGATCTCTGTCGCTTTTTTCAGCTCACGATATGCCAACTGTTGAATTCGCTGATCCAGACTAAGTACGAGGTCGTTTGGACTGTCTCCATCCTGCACGATATCCAGACGCTCGACGACATGACCATCCCGAGATTTACGTACTTTTTGTTTCGATGGGGTGCCAGTTAACCAGTCATTATAGGAATTTTCGATACCTTCTATGCCAATATCATCGATGTTAGTTATCCCCACTAACTGAGCCGAGATCTCACTGGTCGGATAGTAGCGGCGAGATTCTGATTTTAGATACACCCCTGGTAGCTTTAACTTGCTGATATAATCCGCAACAGCTGGAGTAACTTGACGTTTAAGATAGGTAAAACGTTTCTTGGGATTAGATTGAACCCGCTTTAATATCTTTTCTTTAGGCTCATGAAGAATATCGGCCAATGCTTGCCAGCGGCGCATATCGACAAAACCATTACGGTCGTGAACAACTTTAGGATCGGCATATACGGCCTTTACCGGCACACTCACGGCTAACATTTCACCGTTACGATCGGTGATCAGTCCGCGCTGTACTTCTCTACTGGTGGTACGAAGCGTACGCATATCACTTTCATGACGTAGTTTTTCAGGCTCTATAATTTGAATATAAGCAGCACGGCCGATAAGGCTGGTAAACAGCAGGCATACGAAGGCAACAACGACATATAAACGCCATTGGATTAACTGCGGCTTCTGTTTACGCTTTGCCTGTTTGTTCATTATACCCTCAACAACACTCCACTTTAAACTTTAGGGAACTAACCAACTATTTTTCTTTGATTTTTTGATGGTTTATTTATCATGGTACTCTTACCACAATCTCTTCTTTAGGCAATGGCCGACTCATCTCGAGCTCTTTGGTCGCAATACGCGTGATCCGGCTGTGCTCAGACAGAGACTGCTCCTCAAGAAGTAAATTACGCCATTCAATGTCCAACCGATCCCCTTCCTGCAACATCTGATCCCACTGAGTGATGTATTTACGACTCACGTGGCTGGTATATACAACAACGATGGCATTAACCATTACGGCTAATGCAAGTAACAACACCCACTTGTGATGCCACAAGTCGAGGAAAACGATCCGAGGTAAATTTAATTGAGATTTACTCAAACCCGGCTCTCTCTCTCGACTACTCTAAGTTTTGGTAAGCAAGGTAACAGCAATGACGCTGCTATTTCGCCCGCCATTAATATTCCAACCGCTCCGCAATGCGTAATACAGAGCTGCGAGATCGAGTGTTACGCTCAACCTCTTCCTCAGAAGGCTTGATCGCTTTACCTATTCCCTTAAGTAAACGGGTTTTATTGATCTCAGCTTCTGTTATTGGCAGGCCATGAGGCACACTTGCACCTTGGCAGTGTCGACGAATGAAGCGCTTGACCATTCTGTCTTCCAGAGAATGAAAACTGATCACAGATAAGCGCCCATGGGGAGCAAGTACGCTTAATGCCCCTTCTAAAGCTTGATCTATCTGTTCTAACTCGCTGTTGATATAAATTCTGATCGCCTGAAACACTCGAGTCGCTGGATGCTTGTTGCGCTCTTTGTTTTTACTGATCCTAGCAATCAAATCGGCCAACTCTTTGGTCCGTAAGAAGGGTGTTTTTTCTCTATCGGCGGCGATACAACGGGCAATATGTCTAGAGTTTTTCTCTTCACCGTAGGTTTTAAATACCCAAGCCATATCTTCTATCTCAGCACGAGCAATCCAATCGGCAGCCGTTTCACCTTGAGAATTATCCATACGCATATCGAGTGGACCGTCACGTAAAAAACTAAAACCACGTTCGGCATCATCGAGTTGTGGGGACGAGACGCCAAAGTCCAGTAGCACGCCATCGATCTTACCTTTCAAGCCAAGCTCTTCCACATAAGTGGCCAGCTGACCGAAACCACCATGAACGATGCTAAACCTTGCATCATCGGCAAACTGTTCGGCTGCTGCAATCGCCTGAGGATCTCTATCGATAGCGATTAAACGACCATTGTCGCCCAAATGCTTAAGCACCTCACGAGAATGACCACCACGGCCAAATGTACCATCGATGTAGATACCGTCTTCTTTAATATTTAGGCCTGCTACCGTTTCAGTTAGCAGTACCGATAAGTGCGCAAATTCTTGGCTCATCATTCTCTTCTATCTATTTAGCTTCACTGATCACAGTGAGAAATCGGCAAGACGTTCGTTATCAGCAAACTCTTCGCTTTGAATCGTCTCTCGGCTTTGCTCTATCTGCTGCTGCCAAGCAGTTTCATCCCAAAGTTCAAACTTATTCAACTGCCCCACTAACATTGCTCGCTTGTCTAAATTGGCATATTGACGAAGCGGTGGAGGTAATAATATTCTACCGTTTCCATCGAGCTCACACTCATGGGCATAGCCCAAAAGCAGCCTTTTCATGGCTCTTTCAGTTGCCCGAGTATCGGAAAGCAGTAGTAATTTTGCTTCAATCTTGCTCCATTCATCGAATGGATAGAGCAAGAGACAGGGAGATTGAAAATCAACGGTTATCACTATCTGACGAGTAAATTCAGCGTGCAGAGGCTCACGGTAGCGCTTTGGAATAGCGATCCGTCCTTTTGTATCAAGGTTAATAGCACTGGCCCCACGAAACACGTTAGCTTATCCCTGCCATAAAGAGTAAGTGATCCACAAATATCCACAATTTCCCACAAGACCTAAGTTTAGAGATAGAACGCAAGCCTTGTCAAGGGCGCAAACTATTTATAAATCCAGCATTCAAGCGGGTTAGCAGCAAATTTAAAATCTTGTAAAAACAGGAAATAATAGGGGGATAAAGTGGATCGACATCCCTAAAAAGGATAAAAAATAGACAGGTGCGACACTTCATTTATCATTAATTAATATTTAAGTGGGGATTGCAGCCTAATATATTCCCAGATTTTGCTGATTTATGGTAATTATTCAAAAATTGAAATGTGCCATTACGACCTCAAACAC
>SDWK01000533.1 GCA_004195335.1 Shewanella sp. | reverse complement strand
ACTTAGCTGCCTTCAGGCTCGAAGAACCTTAGGCTGCAGATCAGATCGTTTTGAGCTTCCCAGCATGAACCAAATCCAATCTAGAGATGGGCGACCGGGTTCATTGGGCCACTACAGGTGCCCATCCCGCATCCTTAGATAAATCGTTTCTCCCATCATGTATAGCTACAAACGCTATAAAACTACCGGATATAGCGATGCTAACAACAGTGTAGCCATAACTATATTAAAAGCCTTTAGCCGAATATGACTGGTTAACAATCGTCGCAGTTGTAGCCCCAGTACAATCCATACACTGACTGATGGTAGGTTGATGAGACCGAACACAATGGCAACAATAGTAATCGATTCGAGACTATGGCTGGGAGAATAAACACTGATTGCTGTCAGCGCCATCGTCCAGGCCTTAGGGTTTACCCATTGAAATGATGCTGCCTGCAAAAAGGTAAGCGGGGTTGCGCTATTGTCCTGTTTGTTTTCCAGAGGTGAGGCCGTTGCGATCTTGATAGCCAAATAGAGCAAGTACATCACACTGATAACTTTTAGTATGTCATAGCTTATGGGAAAGCGGTCAAATAGTTGCATCAAGCCGATGCCAACCAAAATCAACATAAATACAAAACCGATTCCAACGCCTAGCATATGTGGGATGGTACGCTGAAATCCAAAGTTCGCTCCTGAGGACATTAGCATCAGATTATTGGGACCTGGGGTAATCGATGATACAAAGGCAAAAGCCATTAGTGCTGTAAGTAATTCATAGTTCATGCCTTATTCCTCATACTAAGTGATCATGCAATCATAGGCTGAAATATACGAAATTATCTTGCATACTTTGCTTTTGGTGGTGAGGTTTTGCAATTTATGATGAAGATTGATCGTATTGATGAAAGAATATTGTGCGAACTTAAAGACAGGGGGCGTGTTAGCAATACAGAGCTCGCTAATCGTGTCGGCCTTTCGCCATCGGCCTGCTTACGCCGAGTCCAGGAGCTGGAGCGTACAGGCGTGATTAAAGGCTATAGGGCGGTACTTAATCAATCAGAGTTAGGTGTTGGCTTTGTTGCTTATATTACGATAGGTCTGTCAGACCATTCCAAGAAGTCGCAAGAGGAGTTCGAGCAGGCCGTCACTAAATCCTCGGAAGTACGTGAATGTCATAATATCACTGGAGTCTCAGAGTACTTGCTCAGGGTAGAAACTACTGATTTGGTGGCCTACAAAGCATTTCATAGTGATGTACTCGGCTCAATCCCCCAGGTCAACTCAATACAAACTTATGTAGTGATGGACTCCCCCAAAGATGAGCGTGCCTAGACATCTTTTTTTCCATAAAGTGAGTAAAAGGCTGTAATTCGTTACAAATAATCCGCTTCGGAAGCGCCAGCTTACTGATATGAAGAGCAGATATAAACTCGGATATTAGTCAGAATCAGATGTCTGAAATGTTGATACAGCTTTAATACATACCTCTCGTATTCCGAACACCTACTAGAAATAGTGTGTGGCATTGCGACTGCCAAGCATTTCATGAAGCTGCTTCATAATGTGGCGCAGTGGTAAAGTCAGTACTAATGGCTCCTTTGCCGCAACAGCGGGCGTAGCCAAAGAAAGACTGGGATGCTTCTTTGTGTCGTTTCTGGCTAAAGGGCTTCATGCATACGTTTAATATTCTCAGCAGCCATGCTGGGTATCTTGGCCAGTTGCTCTGCTACCCGAATCATCTGGTTGATCTCTTCTTGCGTAGCTTTGTAACCGTTTTTGGCAGCAGCTGTGTGATTAATCATCGTCTTTGCTGCATCAATCAAAATCCCTAAAATCTCGACGTTTTTCTCTGCTAGCTCTTCTATAGTGCTGTTACTCATAAGTTCTCCTAGCATCCGTAGCTTAGTAGGCGAATTTTTAAGGCGAGCTTTTCCCTTCGGGTACGACTGTTTGCAATATGGCGCAGCAGTCCACCTGGCTTAAAGATCTATAAAAAAGCCGAAGCAATCGCTTCGGCTTTTTTGTGAGTGACACATGATGCTGAAAAAAGAGCTTTAGGTTTCACTGTTGATTTTTGGAATAAATAATCACTTAAAACCAATGGTTTGAACCTTGTGTGCAAAAAATGTCCTAGAGCCCTTTGATTTCGGTTCATCCAGTGACAGGAATTGCTTCAAACCACAACTCTACAAGAGCAATTTAACCGCGTGATACTAGCCGCACTTGGAGTCACCGCAGTTAAGGCAGGTGAAGCAGCCGTCCATCAGGATCGCCGCTTTCACATTGCACTTCACACACAATTGAGCGTCGGCAGGAAAGCTACCGCTGCTATCGTTGTCGTTGGTTGCTGCGCTGCTGCGCTGGTCGTACTCTTTGCGCTTGCTTTCGATCAGCGCCTTCTGGTGCTCGTCCAGTTGGTCATTTTCCATCAAGCCGATCAGCTTAAGGTGGTGCTCAATCGCTTCACCGATCTCAGCCACCAGTGAGGGCATGAATTTACCGCCTTTTTTGAAGTAACCCCCTTTAGGATCAAATACTGCCTTGAGTTCCTCCACCATAAAGGTGACGTCGCCGCCTTTGCGGAACACGGCCGAGATAACCCGGGTCAGGGCAACCACCCACTGGAACTGCTCCATGTTCTTGGAGTTG
>SDWK01000261.1 GCA_004195335.1 Shewanella sp. | reverse complement strand
TCGCGCGCTCCAGAGGGATGGCGTAGATCGCTTCCAGTTCCAGGGGCCGCCCCTCGATCCGGTCGATCATCATGCTCGGTTAAGCGGAGCGCGGTTGACCCCGTAAATTGGGCACATTGAGCGTAAACTCGCTGCTATCCCGCATCCCTTCTATGTCCTGATAACCTGTCTGTCAGTTGGTAGTGCTCCCGGTAATTGATTGAGGTGCTTTCTGGTTGTCTCTGTCCTTGTACCAGCGCTGCTCCATTCAGTCAAAGAGATGATTGAGATAGTTGCTTGGCTGGTGGTGCATGACTGTAACCTTATAGGTCCTTAGAGGTATGGCGGGATGTTACGTAGGAACGCCATGGATACGGCCTTTCCGATTAGTGTAGTCCACGTGTGTTTAGGGATTATGGGTGTTACAAAGACCAGATAAAGACCTAAATGATTGCTATCACTATGAGTTGGTCTGCGGCACAGCTAACGAAAAGCTGGGGTCTTTCCAAGCTCTTCAATCCATTTACTCAGCATTCCTCTAGCGGCTAGGGAAATATCCTCACAAGTAGAGGACTGTTCAGACGTATGGGTGGCGGCGGGGGTAAGCTTCGCTTCGGTCTTCGATCTGGTTACCCAAACTGCCCCACCCGAACAGCAAAAAGACGGCATGCTATATAGCGCACAACCCAGATTGACATAAGGCATTTACCGTGCTAAGCTGTTGAAATCATTAAGTAGTTAGCTATGCCACGGATTGGCGACATGCTCCGTGAGAGTTACTCCCCTAGCCGCTAGTGACTTTCCCTGACAGCACTCTTGGTCATCAAGACTACGCAACAGGTATGGTTTAGCGTTCCACCTTGCCCAGTATCACCCATTACTAAAATACAAACACAATACCCGTGACCTTTTGAGGCCCACAGGTATTTCTGTTTGTATCGTTGGGGTGATCAATTTTGAGCGCACTTAAATCCATGAAGGAAGGAGGTAAGTATCCAGAAAGTAAAGAGTAAGGCGTCCGCACCAGACAGCGGAAAACAGTAGAACAACAAAAGGAAAAGGCGAAACTTAGAATACTAAGCATCGCCTTTTGTGTTTCTTAATCGCCCTACAGCTTGTTCGAGCAACCTGTAGGGACATCAACAATCTAAAAAGGAAAAATATCATGAAACATGAAAAAGCTGTAGAGAAAATTGATTCTAAGCAGGATATGCCGTCAGGTGGCTTTGGCCTAACTGACATTGGCAACCGCAATAGGCTCATCGACCAGCACGGCAAGGACATAATGTATTGCCATGATCTTGGCTATTGGCTGATTTGGCAAGAAAATCGGTGGGTGCGAGACGGTATTAAGGAGCTTGAAGGTCGTGCTCAGGACACAGTGTGCAGCATCCATTCTGAGATCCTGACAGAAAATTCTCCAGAAAAGCAGGCTGAGACTATGAGATGGGCCAAGCAGAGCCAGAACGTTGCCCGTATTAGCGCAATGATTAAGTTGGCAAAAAGCAGTAAGGCTATAGCCACATCCTCTAGTTGGTTGGATAGTGACAATTACGTGCTGAACCTTACCAATGGAACCCTAAACTTAAAAACGAAGGAGTGCTACTCTCATAAACGATCAGATCTACTAACTAAAATTGCCCCCACTGAATATGACTTAACAGCAACCTGTCCGAATTGGGATAAGTTTCTGCATCAAATTTTCGGAGGTGACGAGAAACTGATCTCATGGATTCAGAAGACTATGGGGTACGCCCTGACTGGAGACACCTCAGAGCAAAGTATATTTATACTATGGGGTAAGGGCAGTAACGGCAAGAGTACATTTCTTAATACTATCAAGCAGATCCTAAGTGACTACACTACGCAGATACAGCCTGAGACACTGATGATGCGTCGGAATACTGATGGTGGTGCGCCAAGGAGTGACCTGATGGCCCTTCGGGGAGCAAGATTTGTAACCGCTTCCGAGGGAGAGAAGGGGCAGCAGCTAGCTGAGGCGTTGGTTAAGCAACTAACTGGCGGCGAGGTCATCTCATGTCGGGGGGTGTATGAGAAGAGCCAAGTAGAATTTCAACCGAAGTTCAAGATCTTCTTTGCTACGAACTACAAACCACAGATTTCAGGCATGGATCATGGCATTGCTCGGCGAATCAAAATGATCCCTTTCGACTGTACCTTTCGCGGCAATCAGATCGACTATGACCTGCAAAGTAAATTGATGAAAGAAGCCTCAGGCATCCTTCTATGGATGATCAAAGGTTGCTACAAGTGGCAGAAAGAAGGCCTGGGCATGCCTGAGTCGGTAAAAAAAGCTACCGATGACTACATTGCCGATAATGATCAAGTAGAGACATTCATTACTGAATGCTGCTTAAAGAGGGATGGTTGCACCGTTGGCTCAAGAGAGCTTTATATGGAATATGAGAAATGGGCAGCTAACTGGGTTGACCATGTGTTAACGCAGAAGGGTTTCTCTCAGGCCCTTACAGATAAGGGGTACGAGAAGAAGCGTAGCAGTAAGGGCTACTCGTTATTAGGCCTTGGACTGCTGACCGAAGGCTAGTTTTGACAACCGAAAATTGACCACCTGTGATCACCGAATTTTAACCACCCTCGGAGGTTGAAAAATCAGTTCTGATCCGATGAGTGTTTTGCTGTT
>SDWK01001050.1 GCA_004195335.1 Shewanella sp. | reverse complement strand
CTTAATTGGCTAATACTCTGCAGGACTATCGATATCGAAACTCCGTACCCACGGATGGTATTTGCAGTTGAAACAAAATTCGGAATAGTTGAGTGTCCAAACTCATCGTAGAGGATGTAAACAGGGAGTGTTCCGCTGCTTGGCAATTTCCTCATGCATGCATTAAAGACACTTCTGAAAAATAGACTTGTCAAAAAGCTGTAATACTCCGCATGCTGGGCAGGAGTAATCAAATAAATGATTGTCTTTTTCTCCCTTATATCTTCCAAGTTGATATCGGAATATGAAGTCAGCAGGGCAATGTTTTTATTGGAAAGACTTCTGAGTGCAGTAATTCCGTTTAATATAAAGCTCTGCACTCCTTCCTTGTTGCCGGTTAAAGCACCCTGCCACTCATTCCAGAGACTCTCGTCTAGCGGATCATCTGGATTGATCGCGTGCTTGATCATAAATTCATCAAGACTGCGGCCATCTTCTCCAAAGTTTTGAAAGAGGTAATAGAGATTGTGCAGATTGTAGACTTCCGGGTTTGTTCTTCCCGCAATCTTCAAACATTTGATAAAAAGGCTGGCAAAGCGAACCGCTCCCTGGACCCAGAAATCATCCTTACCACCATTGGAAGAACTACCGCACCGAACCAATATCTCGGCAACCTGTTCAATTTCAATTTCATTGCTGGCTTCAGAAAAAGGATTGAAGTGGCTTGAGCAATTCAAATTTTCAGGGTCAATAACGACAATATTGAAGCCGCTACGCCGCATATGTTCCGAAGTGGACTCAAATACTTCCCCCTTCGGATCGTTAACGACGATGGAGCATTCTGAGCGAGCTTTGTCGAGTACATTTGGAATGATATATCGAGATGTCTTGCCTGCTCCGATTCGGGCCATAACACACACGTTCTGCATGCTATCCTTTTCAGAAAGGCGCAACTTATCGCCGTCCAGGAGTAAGCCATCATGGCTGGATTTCAGATAGCTTGAAAAGTTGTCTTCTTGATCAAAAGATGCGCCTTCTTTTGAACGGCTAAAATGACGATTAAGGAGAAAAGCTCCGCCCTTGAAGATTCCTTTCATCGTATCGGCCAGTAAATATCCACCTAAAGGCGCTCCCCCAGAGGTTGAAGTATCTGTTTTGTCGCTTCTACATTTTTTTGCCATCATTCATCCCCGAAGACTGCTGCGAACTCGCGCGTCGATCTGCCATTTTCTCTCGTTTGAGCTGATCTTTTTTCTCGCCGTCATTGATTTTTTGACTTTGTTTATCAGTCTTCTCTTTCTGTTGCGATTGATCTTTTTCAATTTCTGCATCCGGCTTGCGGTCGTAGTCCTGTACCTGTTCAGTCTTTACTTTATTTTCGTTAACAGGCTGCTCAGGTGTGTTGGTGGTTCCAGTAGAGCTGTTTTTTCCCTTAATGTCAGCCACTATTTTCCGGTTTACTTCTTCAAACTGCGGCATAAATCCAAGGGTTTTGATCCTGTGTTTCCGGCCAGTATTACGGTCAACCACACCGGGGTTTTTGCCTCGCATATAGAAATCCAGGTTTTCTCTATCAAAACCGTCCAATAACTCTTCACGGGTAGCAGCATGCTCGAAAATTGTCCGTACTTTTTCACGCACAATATCGCGTTGTGGGGTTTTTCCTGTTCTCCGTTTAAGCTCTGCTCCTTTTTTGGACAAACTTTCTTCTGATTTACGATTGATCAACTCTTTCTGCTGTAACTCTGGATACTGTTCCAGTACACGCTTCTCCAGTGTCTTTTTGATTTGATCAAATTCGCTCTTTGGAAGTCGATAACGTTTGCTGGATTGAACCTCATTGGCGCTTATAATTATGTGAAAATGGATGTTGTTATCGTGATCATCATGCAGCGCCCCATATGCAAGATTGTTTTTCGCTCTTTCCCGGATATATTCGCAAGTGATTTGCCGCAGTTTTTCCTTCTGTTCATCTAACTTGAGACGGTTACTCCGAGAAATGGAAATCACTTCGTGGTACAAGAAGTTGCCACCGGATCGGCGACGAAGGTGTTTGGCGTTTTGAAAAAATTCATCTTTGATCTGCTCATGCGTGCGGCCAAACAGATTGTGCTGGATAGTGAATCGCTCATCAGCACGACCGGACTCCATGTAGTCGAGCAGCTGGCTGAAGCTGGGTTCCTTACGTGACATTGACTTGATGATCAAGGCTTCATCCTGTTCTGGACAAATTCATGAACAGTATCCTCAAGGTTTTTGATACACTGCAACAATCCATTCTCGTCCGCTACTCGACGGAGTGAATTGGAGTAATGAGCTGCCTGATTAACATTGTTGGCTATATTTCTAACCAGAAAACCTAACTGCTCAAGTTCACTCCTCAGTCCTTTGGGGACATACCGTGTATTGGATAGCCCTGCAAAGGCAAAATCCCGAACGAGAGTCGTAACCTTAATGTTCTCTCTTTGAGCGAATCTTTTCAACGCAGAATATTCTGCGTTGGAAACCGAAATACTGATACGACGATACTCTTCGGAATGTTTCTGGCGATACGACTTCTGGTAGGCAGATCTGTTTGTGTCCATCTCAGAACCTCCACTCTTTTCGATTTGCCAGCATAGCTAAGGCCTCCTGGGTTCAAGGGCTGGCCCTTGCAAGATCTGC
>SDWK01001043.1 GCA_004195335.1 Shewanella sp. | reverse complement strand
CAGCTATCATGCGTTGGCTTAACGCTCCGCATCAACGGCGCAGCTCTGCTGCGTCCGACTGCATGCGTTTGTTAGGCTTTGCTTGCTGATATGATCCTTTAATAAGATTTTTCCTTATTTTGCAGACCATTTTGAAATTGTAACTTTCAATCCTGCTTCATCCCCAACCAAGCTGTTGGAGGCTGATCGTGTCATTCCAAATCTTCGTCATGTGTTTGATACGGTCTCCTTCAAAGGTCATGTGGTACACATAATCGGCAGCGATCCTATTGCCAGTCGGCGGTACCGGCCCGCCCGGCCCGGTCTGGGTTCCGTGGAAAACCGCAAAAGCAGCTACAGAATTTCGGGCTTCATCAGCCGCAAAGAACTTAAGTTCGTAATGTCCATCTGGCACCGGGGTAAAAAGGTTCTTCATCCATTCGCAGTAACCTTCTAAAGTGGATATTTCAGACAAGACTGTTGTTTGCGAAGAGAATGTGGCTTCAGGGTGACAGAATGAACTACAAGCTTCCCAGCCTTTACCTGTTTCACAAGCTTCAAAGAATTGCTTGGCGGAATTGAGATTAGTACTCATCGTTTTATCCTCCTGTAATATTTCGGAACTTTCCGCTAGGTTATTGTAAATTCCAGGGCTAGAATATTCTCGTAAAGCCTAGTGTCATGTCAACTGTCAAACGTCGGATAAAGTCGAGTTAACTTTATGCGGGCATCATCCGTTGTGAATTGCCAGTTAACCTTTGCGTTTTTATTATTTCTGGACTTCTGCCAAGCACGTACTTCTTTTCTAACGGTCTCAATTTTGTCGATTCTTCTGTTCAAGCACTGTCCCGTAAGTACGTTCAGCTCAATCTCGGCCATATTCAGCCAACTCCCATGTTTGGGGGTATAAACGAACTCAAACCTATTCCATAATGCCTTAGCTTTTTCTGGCGGAAAAGTTTCATAAAGGGCGCCGGGCGAATGCGTATTCAGGTTGTCCATCACCAACGTTATTTTTTCTGCACTTTCATATTGCTCAGCAATCTTTTCTATAAAACAAGCCCAGTCCTGCTTGGTCTTTCTTTCTGTGACTGTCACCATGCGTTTTCCTGCCAGTGGTTCGCAAGCGATAAAAATATTGCATACGCCGTTGCGCTTGTATTCATAGTCATGTTTGGCTGGTTGTCCTGGCGATGCCGGAATGGGTATCTTCGTCTCACCAATTAATTGCTTTGGAGATTCGTCCATGCACACAACCGGATACCGTGGATCGAGTGGGCGCTTATAAACATCCAGCACCATTTCCATGTTCGCAACAAAACTACCGCTTCCCTCCGGTGGTATTACCCAACCTTTTCGCTGCCAAGGCTTGATTTCGTTTTTTTTAAGACTCGTCGTATTGCTTCATGAGAGATACTATCAATGTAATCAAGCTCGACAACCTTGTCGGCTAACAATCTTAGAGACCATCGAGCATAACCTTCTGGAGGGTCACTGCAACTTAAAGCAACCAGATGGGCTTCAAAATCTCCGTCAGCCTTTTTCTTGTAGACGCGACTTCCTTTCCTTCCGTTGAGTGTTACATCAAAACCTTCCTCGACAAAGCACTTCTTTACTCGATCTATTTTTTTCATGCTTATCTTTAAAACACGAGATATCTCTTCGTTTTTGGAACGTGCTGCCTGGAATTCCCCTTCATCGCAACCAAGCAAAATCAGTGCATTAAGAATTTTTTGTGATCTGTGTTTGCCTTTAGACGAAAGTTCCCCAAGGATTCCTCGTTCTTCTTCGGTAAGTGTCACAATATATTTCTTCATACTCACCCCCATAGGTTTGATTATGAAGAAATTGTACCACAATTAATACGACATTACAAGGTTGACGTGACACTAGTTATAGTTGAGAGCAGCCATTGATAGTTTTCACTGCCCACTAAATTGAAATTTTTTGAATGTTATATTAAGTTTTTGGAAGGCGTGGAAATTGAACAATTGTTGCAGAAATATTCAGAATAACTTCAACTGCAGTGACTTTTCAGGTGTAATATTACAGAATCTGTTATTGAGCACCTATACTAATTCCGGTAGAGTTTCTAGCATTATAAAGATTCATCATGATGTTGTAATATCTTGCGTCTTCCTCTGGGTAAGATGTCTTTACCAATTTCCCTAGCTCGCCCATTGAGCGATTATAGATTTCATATACTTCGCAGGTTGTACAATATCCAGTCTTTTGTGCAGTCGTACCTTGAATTTTGCCACCGCATAAAGTCCCAGCGACTGCCCAACAACTATGCCCCATCCCTTCCTTTGACGCTATACACTCACCCAAATCATTTACTTTCTTTCCACCCTTTTGTCTTTCGCATTTCTTAATTTCCCAGCAGTTTAACAATTCATTGTTCATGAATTTCCTCCATCTCATGGTTAAAATCCCAAAAGTGGTTGTGCATGAGCGAAAAATTATCTTTAAATGAAAATTATTTGAGAGTCAAGGATAAAGTGCCACAATGTGGCGGTTAGGAAAGTGGAAGCAAAGTCCAGATGTCTTGCCAACATCTTCAGTTTTGTCATACAAAATCTGACTCAATATATCCACTGGCAATCTTTATACTTTAGGAATGATTCACGAGTATAGATTTATAGCAATTAAAAGTCGCTAATGC
>SDWK01000813.1 GCA_004195335.1 Shewanella sp. | reverse complement strand
AGATGTGTATAAGAGACAGTTATCAATAGCCACCCAATAATCACGATGATGGTTGGCCTATTAGTTATTTGGTGATGTTATTTGATTAAATAATGACGACAGGATCTAAGTATCTAAATGCTGGCTTGGTATGATATCAGCCATACCCTTTGCTGCTGGTTATCCTGTGGAGAAACCCTGTGGAAAAACCCGGGCAGAAAGAATCAGATATACCCGCCGCTATTACAGTTGCCTTTAGTAAGGCTACAATTGACGACAGTAAGGCTGCAATCAGGTAATGGCGGGTATTGTCATTAAGAGGCAATAAGATGAGCAAACAACCCCATATCGCGGTGAGTCCGCAGCAGGTGGCCGAGCATGTCATCGTGTGTGGCGAGCCGGATCGCGTTAATCGTATTTCGGCCCTGCTGGAGCAAGTTGAACTGTTAGCCGATAACCGTGAGTTTCGGCTGATGAATGGCCTGTACCAAGGCAAGAAAATCACCCTGTGCAGCACGGGGGTGGGTGCGCCGTCGGCCATCATAGCCCTGGAAGAACTGAATCTGTGTGGTGCCAAATATGTGATACGAGTTGGATCGGCTGGGGCGCTGCAGCACCAGATTGGCCTGGGCGAGCTGATTGTTGCCGAGGCAGCAGTGCGCGATGAGGGAGGCTCTAAAGCGTATGTGGCCAGTGAATTTCCTGCCTGCGCCGACCGCCATTTGCTGGCGGGGATAGAGGCTTACCTGGTTGAAAATAACTACCCGGCTCACGTAGGTCTGGTGCGCTCCCATGATAGTTTTTACCGCGATGATGAAGACAGTATCTGTCAGCACTGGAGTCAAAAAGGCGTGCTTGGCGCAGATATGGAAACGTCCGCCCTGTTGACCGTGGGCAGACTGCGCGGGCTGAAAGTGGCATCGGTACTCAATAATGTTGTTCTGTACCAGCAGGATGTCCAGGATGGGGTCAATCAATACCTTAATGCTGATACCGTGATGATGCAGGGAGAATTAGCCGCCTCCAGAGCCGCGTTGCACGCCCTGTGGCTTCAGGCATAAGCCACAGGCCATAGAAACAACTCTTAAGTAATAGAAAGTGATTCCGGATAAAAGCATCGCCGGAATAACGCGAGTTGCCGGTCTGCAATGACGGCAATATAAACCTCAAAATCCATGTACAAAAAAACGAACCACAAAGGGTTCGTTTTAATCACTTCGCGGCTAAAGCCGCTCCTACATTGAAAGCGTTCCGGCCAATAAGCATGCCGGAATGACCCACTATATATGGGTAACCGATTCGTTTTATTTATAAAACGCTTCAACCTTCCCTTTTACCGTGACCATAAGCGGTTGGCCACGACGGTCCAACGCCTTGTGTGTCGGAACTTTTACCCAACCTTCACTGATGCAATATTCCTCGACATCAAAACGCTCTTTGTCGTTGACCTTAATACCGATCTCGTGCTGGAAAATTTCTTCCACATGATGTGGGCTACGTGGATTGCCAGAAAGGCGATCAGGTAAAGTTGGTTTCGCAGTAGTGTCGTTCATGGTCTGGCCCCAATTATAAAAAAGTTGAAAAATTGCATTAAAAAATCGTGCGCCATTGTAGGCATTACAGGGCCTATGCTCAAGAGCGGCAGTAATAAATGTGAGTGCACTCCCCCCTTCTCTAGGCAATAGCTAGACATTTTATCGCTACACAATTTATAGCGACACAATTCATAGCGAAACAGCCGGTGTTTTCTAGATAGTACAAACACTGATTCTCCAACGCCCGCTATAGGCACCTAGCTGACAGCTTGTCTCATGGTTCTCAAGTGGTGGTACAACCCACTATTATGGCCATATTATTTCTTTCATTCACCGTGGCTACAGGGATAAGTACGTCCCTATACAAAAACGCCCTCCTCACCGTGCGACTCATACAATTTAGCTGCACAAAGATAAAGGAAGATAAAGGGGTCGGAGCCTGAGGGATCCCTTTGTACTGTTCGGTTTTTTAAAGCTGACTATACTCGAGTAACTAATAGAAAGTTTCAAGGGAGTTATATGCGACAGGTTTTGCTAGGGATTTTACTTATTCTATTTAGTCAGCAAGCTTTATCTTCTGGGCTGCAGCTTACTGCTGGGCGCTCTTCGTCTAAGTGGGAGGGATATAAGGATAGCAACACATATCGTTTTGCCTATGTTACAGATCTCGATGTTAATAATACTTGGTTAAGTGATTGGGGGATCTCGGTTAATTTGGAGCTGGCCTATTTGTACTGGAAAGATTTTTTGCTGGAAAATAAGCATGGCATTGCAGTAACGCCCATGTTCCGTTATCGCTGGAATTGGGTGGGAGTTGATCTATTTGTTGAGGGAGGTATTGGGGCAACCTATATGAATGGCGACGTATGGACAGATCGATTTTTAGGTTCACGCTGGATGTTCGAAGATAAGTTAGCTCTGGGTGTCATGGTAAAGTCAAACCATGAAATAGCCTTATCGGCAGTGCATTACTCCAATGCAGACTTATCTGGTCTTAACGATGGGGTTAATAACTATGGCTTGAGCTACAGCTATTTTTGGTAGACGTTAGATTTAGTCGTTTTAATTC
>SDWK01000810.1 GCA_004195335.1 Shewanella sp. | reverse complement strand
GTCTTAAGTATGTAGGGAACATACAAGACCATGTTTGAAGTGGCATAGTTAATTTGGCCACCTAGTTAGAGGTTGATACCATAGCCTCATTATTATTTAGGTGCTCGTATGACTAAACGTACCAGACGCAATTTTACTCCCGAATTCAGGCTTGAGGCTGCACTGTTAGTGGTCGAGCAAAACTACTCGGTTCAGGAAGCAGCTAGAACCATGGAAGTCGGTCACTCCACGATGGATAAGTGGGTTCGGCAGCTTAAAGATGAACGGAATGGAAAAAAGTCTACAGCCACTCCGATGACACCTGAACAGCTCAAAATAAGGGAGTTAGAGCGTAAAATATATCGTATGGAAAGGGAGAATGACATCCTAAAAAAGGCTACTGCTCTCTTGATATCAGACTCCATCAACGATTTGTAATTGTTGATAAAATCAAGATGAGCTACCCCGTTACTGAGACTTGTGACGTGCTTGGGGTTAATCGAAGTAGCTATCGATATTGGAAATCAAACCCAAGCAAGGTCACTAAGGCTGACATTGAGCTTCAAAGCGAAGTAAAAATAGCACATCAAGTCAGTGGTGGCTCAGCTGGAGCAAGAACCATAGCAGGAATAGTCTCTCAAAAGGGAATAAAGCTGAGCCGTTACCGTGCATCTAAGCTAATGAAAAAGTTAAACTTAGTCAGCTGCCAAGTGAAGGCTCATCGATACAACAAAGCACCTAAAGTGCATTTAGATATTCCAAATACGTTGAGCCGCCAATTTGCTGTAACTGAACCTAATCAAGCATGGTGTGGTGATGTTACTTATGTTTGGTCAGGTAATCGATGGCTTTACCTTGCTGTTGTTATTGATTTATTTGCCCGGAAAGTGATTGGCTGGGCGGTATCAAGCTCACCAGATTCAACGTTAACATGTAAGGCGCTATCGATGGCATTTGCCGTCAGAAAGCAGCCTAAAGGCATCATGTTTCACTCAGACCAAGGCTGTCATTACTCGAGTAAGCAGTTTAGGCAGCTACTGTGGCGATATCAGATTGAGCAGAGCATGAGTCGCCGAGGAAATTGCTGGGACAATGCCCCGATGGAGCGATTCTTTAGAAGTTTTAAAACAGAATGGATGCCCAGAGCAGGTTTTGTGTCGTTTGATGAAGCTAAGCAAGCAATAAGCCATTACATCGTAAGATATTATAATCAAGTCAGGCCTCATCAATACAATGGAGGTTTGACACCAGCCGAGTCAGAGAGATTATTTCAAATTGACTCTATATCAGTGGCCAAAATTAGTTGACCACTTCACTCCGGTAGCTTTGACTGGCATTAAGGAATGGCAGCCCGGTCAACTCTATCTTCTTGGCGATTCAGTTGCTATTGAACAGAAGTTCTACTTTATAAAACGGTTGGGCTTTTCGAAACCTGATAGTCATTTCGGTAAGTATCAATGGGAAGAGTTTACCCATCCTGCTATAGGATATGAGCTTCCTATGTACCATGAAGATGAAGCCTCAAAGACGATCGATGGAGTCGACTCTAATTTTGATGGTGTGAGAGATGACTATGAAGTCTTTGTAGTTATGAAGCATACGGATCCTGTGTTACGTATGCTTGGTTTTAAGGCGGGAAAAATTTACCAATTATTATTGAATTTGGCTTCAATGGATATCAGCGAAGTATCCATTGAAGATGCAGCTTTACTTACTGATTATCTCGTCGCAATGCGAGTTTGTGTTCGACAAAAAATTCGTTCTCAAGAAAGCTTCATCGGTTATCAGCATAAGTACTTAAACACAACAGAGCGCTTTGAGGCTTACTATAGCGCTCAGAACATGCTTTATGAATTATTAGGTGATGAATATGAGCCTAAGGTATCAGATATGCCGTGTCAGCAAGTAACGAGTGTGGAAGGAGAACTGGGATGAAACTATTCAGAGTATTTATAGTATTCATATTCTCTTTTTCGGCAAATTCCGCCCCCAAAGAGTGTGCGGATTATGTAGATCAACTTCGTTTGTTTTACATAAATGGTATGTTTACTCCCTATACTGGCTATTTAGACAACAAGAGAGAATTAGCAAAGTTTCAAGACCGATACCTTAGTTCTGAATTTCCGTCAGCTGGTGGGGTTAGGGGAGCTTACAATAACGATGAAGTTGCGATACTTCAGGTGCTCGAAGTTGCAAAGCAAAAGCTTAAAGATGAACCTGCTACAGGTGAAGTTTTAAGTGAATACTTTGATGTGCTTAGTCTGTTCCTATCTGGAAATATAGTGGTCATAGGAGCCGAATACCATGAGGTCGTTCTGCAATCATTGGCTGAGGCACTAGTTCAAGTATTACCAGATATTAATCAAGAGCAGGATTATGCCAGTGCATACACAGGTTTAAGTCATGTAATGGCGGAGTGTAGCAGAACAGTTCTGGTTTCACATTCACAGGGAAACTTTTATGGCAATGCTGTAGTGGAAGATATTTATAATAAATTTACTTTTCCGGGGGGCTGGGATATCAATAAGTTTCCCATGTTGGGACAAGTAGGTATTGCCAACCCATCAAGTTCTGTTGGAGGTGAATTTGGTAATAATTACAATGATTTTATTGCACATATAACAAACGACAATGATTTATTAATGGGAGCGGTTAGAAATATTAT
>SDWK01000804.1 GCA_004195335.1 Shewanella sp. | reverse complement strand
ACAGCGTCAACGCCGCTATATGGGGCATTTTTTATGGAGTGGAGTTTTGGGATACAGTGGCGTAGCCACCCCATGGGGCGTAGTAAAAAATGTACCTATGATAGCCTTGCTAGCTGCTACGTGCTAACATTTGTACACACGCATGGCAAGCAGGGTCTTTTTATGGATACTAGAATTCAATTTCGAGTTGATGAAGAAACAAAGCGATTAGCCCAACAAATGGCTGAAAGTCAAGGCCGCACACTTAGTGATGCTTGCCGAGACCTTACAGAACAACTTGCTGATCAACAACGTAAAGTTATGTCCCATGACGCTTGGCTAACCGAACAGGTAAATTTAGCTTTTGACAAATTCGATACAGGGGGGTCTGTATTTATTGAGCATGATCAAGCTAAATCTAGAATGACAGAACGCAAAGCTAAAATCCGCAGCAGGGGTTAATTGGTGATTTATTGGGAAGAAGAGTCGCTCAACGACCGCGAAAAGATATTTGAATTTCTTTATGACTTTAATCCCACAGCTGCGGAAAAAGCTGATGAAGTCATTGAGGCAAAAGTAGAAAACTTGCTTCAGCATCCGTTAATGGGTGTACAGCGCGATGGAATAAGAGGTCGATTGCTAATAATTCCTGAAGTATCAATAATCGTATCCTATTGGGTTGATAACTCTGTAATTCGTGTTATGAGAGTGCTTCACCAGAAGCAAAAGTTTCCTACGTAAACAACTAACGCCGCCAGCAACGGCGTAGCAAGCTGGCGCGAATTTTTGCCCCGCAAAAATCGTGACAGTTTGCGGAGTCCGATTGACTGGCCTTGTTATGTTTTTTATTACTTACCATAGCTATCAAATGATTGCTCTAAACCTAAATGTGTCTTGTACGTTACATACTTGGTAATCTGGAGAACTTTCTTTTCAAACTCTTCACGCTTCTTAATAGCATCCATCGATGGCCAGCCTTCGACTCCAATATAGTCCCATTCGTCATCCATTCCGCTACATTGGATCATTGAAATCGCTTTCATACCCAGCTCATCTAGATTGGCGCGATCCTTGGCCATAAATTCGTTTCTTTCAGACTCTGGGAGTTCCATAAAATCTGGTTTCATTTTAGCGAAAAACAATCTTACTATTGGAGCATCATCTTTCATTGAATGTTTTCCTCACTTTTCTCGGCCAAGAAACATTCACGGTAGGAATGCCGATTACTCGACACCCCCCGTACAGATCCGGACGTGCGGTTTTCCCGCATCCGGCTCCTCGGTTGTACTCGCTTTCGCAGTCAGCAAAGTCCCTGTTTAAAACTACCACCAAACTCGTCCTCGATTGCCTGCCACTTTACACACAGGTACTGGCAATGGCCGAAAATCCAGCAGTCGTTTTAATCCATCCCAGGTCAGACTCTTGCGTCCACTGCGCCGGTTTAGCCACTTATACAGCAGCCCCACCACATGCGAGTGCACTTTCCAGAGATCGTTACGATTACCGACTACACCAAAATAGTTGTAGTGGCCTCTGAGCTTGGCCGTCAGCTTGGTTATCAGCAGTGGCGTTTTCATGTGTCTGTTTTCCCTAACATAGTCTTTCAGAACACGCTTTACGGCTTGTAACTTGTCCCTGGCCGTTCGTCGAAATAAGCGCGGCTGTCCCGCCTGATCCGTTCCCCAGTAAAACTCATACCCGAGGAAACTGAAGCGATACTGGATGCCGGGCTGAAAGCGGCTAAAACGCAGGATCTGCGTCTTCTCGGGGGCGACTTCCAGATTGAATCGCGCCAATCGCTTGGGTAGCACCCGATAAAACCGTTCGGCATCGCTGGGATATTGAAAACAACATACCAGATCATCGGCATAACGACACATGATGGCTTCACCTTTACATCGCGACTTCACTTCGTTCTGGAACCATTGATCCAGTACGTTATGAAGATAGATGTTCGCCAAGACGGGGGAAATACTCCCGCCCTGCGGTGTGCCCTCCTCTGGATAGAGGATGTCACCCTCTTCTTCCAGTATTCCTGCTTTTAACCACTTTCCGATCAACCGGATAAAACGTTGATCATCTACCCGTTGCGCGATCATCTCCAGCAATTTTGCATGATCGAGATGATTGAAGAAGCCTTTGATATCCGCTTCGACAACATAGCCGAACTTGCCAAACTGCATTCTGACCGTCAGATCATCTGCCGCCTGTCTGGATCCCCGCCGAGGCCGGTAGCCATAACTGAAGGGCAGAAAGTCCTGTTCATAGATCGCGCTTAACAGGGCTGACACCGCCGTCTGCGCCAGCTTGTCTTCGAACACAGGGATTCCCAGTGGTCGCGTCTTGCCGGGGCTTTTGGGGATGTGTTTCCTTTTAACCAGCTTCGCTCGATACCCGCCACGCTTAAAGCGCCCGATCAGATCATCAAGATTCGACGCCAGCTCTTGCTGGTAATGCCGATAGGTGACCCTGTCGACGCCTGCCGCCGCCCGCTTATTGAGTCGCTTAAAGCTGTGATTCAACAAGGGCTTATCCAGCAGGCGGGAGAGATCCCGAAAGCGATACGCGGGTTGTGTCTTTGCTTTGTAGGCTATTCCCCGCAGGAAGGTTAGCTCATGTCGTTCCCAATCTTCTGCGTCGGGTATGAGTGACCTTTGCGGGCTACGT